>VBOZ01000032.1 GCA_005893305.1 Candidatus Eisenbacteria bacterium
CTGGCCCTAGTACGAGAGGACCGGGTCGGACGGACCTCTAGTGTACCGGTTATCGTGCCAACGGTATTGCCGGGTAGCTATGTCCGGATGAGATAAGCGCTGAAAGCATCTAAGCGCGAAACTCGCCCCAAGATAAGATATCCCCCAGCATAAGCTGGCTAAAGGACCCTCGGAGATGACGAGGTTGATAGGCCGGAGGTGTAAGCACAGCAATGTGTTCAGCCGACCGGTACTAATAGTCCGTGCGGCTTGATCGGACTTTCAGATGTCAGATGGTTCGCTAACCGTCGACCCGAATCAGTTGTTTTGAATCGGGCGTTGCGCCGAAGGTGGCGCGCGCCGGCAGGTACTTTCCGGTGGCTACGGCGGAGGGGAAACACCTCTTCCCATTCCGAACAGAGAAGTTAAGCCCTCCAGCGCCGATGGTACTGCACGGGAGACCGTGTGGGAGAGTAGGTCGCCGCCGGGAGTAAATCGAAGGCCCCTCGGGAAACCGAGGGGCCTTTTCTTTTGTCCGCGCGAGTACCGTGCGGATACATCGAAGTATCGACCCGGGAACCCATTGAAGTGAAGCAGTCGAGCAGCACGATCGGAAACGTCTATCTCGGCTTAGAGACTGCGCCGACCTCGCCCCCCCGGTCTTCATGGAGCTTGGGATGCGGATTCCTCTTGTTAACGGGGGTCAGTAGCGCGGGGGCAGCGGTGCCTGATCTTGTCGGCCGCTTAACAACCCAGCTTGTGGAGCTTTGCGACGCAGCGAAGCCGTTCAGTACCCCTTGCGGCCGAGGAGAGAAATAGAGCGAGATCCGACGCCCCCGTCTCACCAACATTGAGATCCATGAGTAAGTCAGGTGCCCCATCTCGATCTAGATCCCCTGCCCACATGACACTCGGATTTGGGCCACCTGGGTAGCACTCTATCTGCGCGATTTGCTGCGGCGGCTTCCCGGAGCTGCTCTTCATCTTGAGAGAGTAGCGAGTCCAGCCTCGTCCAAATCCCTTGCCCTTGTTGAATGGTCGGCTCGAGGCCTCCAGCCAGATTCGTTCGTCCCCGTAGTTACCAAGGGCTCGCGTCGTTCCTGGGCGCACCACCGTGTAGGCACCAGCGTCAGTGCGCAAGTGTCCCTCCCGCAGGCCTGGAATGCCGCGCACCAGAATCAGGGCTTTCCCTGGGGTATCGATCTCTACCTTGAGTTGCCTCACCGCATTGGTACGACTGGTCAGACCGGGAACTATCTTCGAGTCGACACTAATTCGTCCCACATGGAGAGCGTAATCTGCAGAATCGGAGGCCAGGGCGTACCAGGTTTCCCCCGACTTCGGATCAGCATCTGCCGCGTAGAAGTCTCCTACATTCAGAAGCTGGCCTCTGCGAGAGAGGTCCGGTGCCGCGACGCCTAGCCCGCCACAAAGAATGAACGACGCAAACAGGAGGGCTCGGCAGGTTTCGCGCACAGGTTACTTCTTCCGAAGCTCGAAGCTCAGCGCGCCCGACGGGCAGCGCTTGATCTGCTCGGCGATCGCCTCGGCGGAAGCGCCCTCGACGTTCACCCACGGGCGCTTCTCGACGTCGAATACCGCCCTCAATCCCATCACGCAGACTCCCGAGTGGATACAAATCCTCGGATCGAAGCGGACGATGATCTCGTCGGTCTTGTACTCCTGGATAGGCGTCTTCATTTAAGCAGTCCGAGCTGTTTCATGTAGGTCAAGTTGTCCCAGAACAGGTATTCCTCGTCCATCACACCGTCCTTCCAGTGCCCGACGGTGCACATCGCGATCGTGAATCGCTTGCCGGACGGGGGAAGCGACTTTCCGTTGCCGATCGGCATGGGCTTCGTGAAGGTCCCTTCCATGATGCCGGTCACGCTCGTCCAGTCGCCGGAGCCGAATTTCACCGGATGGACCTGGATCCGGGTGTCGGGCGCGTGGATGAAAATCCCCTTCAGATCCTCGATGTGCGCCTCGAGGCCCTTGGTTTGGCGTCCGTCAGGCCAGTGCACGATGATGTCCTTGGAGTGGCTTTCAGGCAACCGGTCCCATTTCTGGTGCGTAAAGACATCGAAATCCAGCTCGTCGAACGTGGCAAGGTGGGCCTGGACGGCCCGCTCATCGGCTTCGTATTTCGCCAGTTTTGGATCGGCGGTAGGCCCGCACGATGCGGATACGAGGATTGCCGCGAGGGCTAGAGCCGCGGCGAATTGAGCTGCGACGACCCGGAATGACATAGGCGATCTCCTTCGCTGAATCGGCGGCCAAGGGCGTAGGGCATCCGCGCCGCGCCGAAGAACACGCGCCCCGCCCGAGCCAAAGTCTACACCGGACCTTTGCCCACCACCCTCGCGAATACGGCGAGATAGTCTCGTACTTCCCGTGTGTGAAGAAAATTGTCGCGCACGTGGATGCGGCCCTCCGCGCCCAGATCCCGGCGCAATTCCGGGTTGTCGAGCAGGCGCACCGTCTGGAACGCGGTTCCCTCGATGGAACGGACTAGGAGCCCGGTCCGCTCATCGAGCACCTGAAGCGGAATGCCGCCGACGGCGCTCGCCACGACCGCGCGCCGCTTCCAAAGCGCTTCGGAAACGGTCAAGGCGAAGCCCTCGCGCAACGATTTCTGCAGGACCACCGTCGACATCCGCTGGAGCGCATTGATCTCGAGGTCGGATTGTGGCGGCAGCTCCAAGATTTCCACGTCGGGCACACCCTTCGCCTTCTCCCTCACCTCGGCCAGCACCTCCGCGCCCTCGGGGTCGTCGCTGGCGCCGCCGCCGGCGAGCAACAACTTCGCCGGCCTGCGCGCGCGGACCAGACGGAATGCCTCGAGAACGCCGAGCGGATCCTTGATCCGATCGAAACGGGAAATCTGGGTGACCCACGGACCGTGGGGCTCGATCCCAAGGCGAGCGAGATTCGACTCGATCTCTTCCTCCTCCATCTCCCGATTCTTCTCGGCAAACGGGTCGATCGAGGGCGGCACGAGGATCGCGGGAACCCGGAGCGGCGGCACGAACTGGACGTGGGAGAAGATCGCAGCGTCGTACTGCTCCACCATCGGTCGGATGAACTCCCAGTAAGCCTCGTCGCGGCGCGATAAGTCTATGTGGCAGCGCCAGATCCAATTTTGTCCCGAGCGCCGGCAAAGCTCGATCAACGCCGCCGGCTGTGGGTCGTGGATCATGATCAGATCGCCGTCCAGCGCGAGCCGCTTCGCCTCGATTCGGGTGCGCTCGCGGTAGATCTCGCGGTCCTCCTCGGTGAGCGGCACGACGTGCCCATGGAGCGCGTTGTGCATCCGCTTCGTCACCCCGAAGAAGCGCGCGTCGCCCTCCATGACTTCCCAGGTCGTCGGAATGCCCAGCTCGTTCAGGATCACGACGACGCGGTGGAGGATCTCGGCCACGCCGCCACCCGTCTTGGTCGTGTTGACCATGACGATCCGGTGACCCCTCATCTTGCGCGCCAACGCTTGGAGTGCCCGGAGCGTCTCGGGTCCGACGATCCGCTCGTAGCGCTCGAGCCAGCCGGTCCTCGCCGGGGCCGCTCCGGCCGGGGCCAGCGTTTCGGGCGTGGCGGTCACTTTCTCCCTCCGGTATCCGCGCCCTTGAGCTTCTCCGCGAGCCGCGTCATGGTTTCCCGGGCCTCGCGAACCCGTACCTCGTCCGCCGCCTCAATCCGATCGACCAGACGGCGGCCGATCATCGAGCGCCGCCATCTCGTGCCGACGTCGCGATGGAGCCGCGCGATGGGCGGGCTTCCCGCGACCGCCTTCGCGGCGGAGTCGGCGAGCCCTCGGGCGCCGCGCGCCCGAAGCCACGGGATCAGCGCGTACTCGGACCGGCCGAACACCGGTGCCTCCACGAGGTGGAGAAAGACCGCGCCGTCATCCAACCGGGGCCACACCTCCACGACCTGGGTGGGATCGGCGGCCTCGATCCCGAGATCCGCAAGCACGGTCCGGGCCTCGAGGAACTGGAAGGAGGCGCCCTCGGAGGCCGACCGACGGCGGTCGCGCTCCGGGACGCGGTCTAGAACCGCGAGGAGCGCGGCGCGCACCTCTTCGAGCGAACCCGCGGGCAGTGTGCCCGCGAACGCGAGCCGTTCGCTGACCTCCGGAAGCTGGAGCGCGTCGCCGACCCACCGCGCGAAGTCGTTCTCGGGGAGGTCGCGCACGTGGGGAAAGCGCACCGGCATCCGGGTCACGTGGTGGTAGATCGACTCGGGCGCAACGGTCGCGATGCCGGCCTTGAGCGATTCCAGGTCGGAGGCGACGTTGCCCGCCGGCGACTCGAGCGGGGCCGCTGTGAAGAACCGGAAGCTTTCGCTCACGTCCGGTCGGGCGTGCGCCCCTCGTCGGAGGCGCGCAGGTATTCCACGATGAGATCGCGGGCGAGATCGCGGCACCCGAGACCAAAGGCGAGCGCCAGCGCGAGGCCGGCGGCCGCGACGATCGCGATCGCAACCGCGAGGACCAAGTGCGCGGCGAGGCCCAGCTGGTCGAGGGCGATCAAGACCGTGAACGCGACGAGGAGCGCCGCGACGCCCTGGGCGCGGATTCGGCTCGGCCGAACGCCGGACTGGAGGAGAAGCGCGGTCAAGAGGCGGCTCGCCGTGAGGGCGAGCGGAATTCCGAGCAAGAGCACGAGGCCCGAGGTCAGGATGCGCGGCACGACATCCTGAAGCCGGATGACGATCGAGGGCACGAGGTCGAGACCCAGCACACGGAGCGCGACGATCGCCGTGCCGAGGATCGTGAGCCAGAAGACGGAGAATCCCACGAGGCGACTCGGCAGAAGCTCGGGGCGAATTCCCGAGTCGGCGGCCAGGCGTTTGGCCGGTCCGTCGAGGCCCGTCATCGAGAGCAGCGATTGCGCCGCCCGGGAAAGGAGCACGGCCAGGAGCCAGCCCACGAGCGCGATCGCTCCGGCGATCAGGATCAAGGTCAGCGCTCCGGTCACCGCGAACAGCGTCTCCTGAAGCTGCGCGCCGAGATCAGGCGGGATGAACGGCGAAAGGAACGAGCTCCATTCCATCACGGCACCTCCTGGCTACGGGTCCAATCCCGAACGGAGCGAAATGAGCGAACGCAAGAATCTCACAACTTCAGCCGGCCCACGCACGCGATACCGCGCGCGCGTGCGGCCGGGACCAACGCGGACAGCAAAGTCGTTCCCGCGAAGGACAGCGAACGCGGGCTCGTCGGAGTCGGCGTCCCCGAAATAGAGTACGACGTCCGGCGTATACCGCCGCCGCAACATGGCCAGGGCGCGTCCCTTATCGTACCCCCTCGGCACGAACTCGGTCACGCGATGTCCGCGCGCGGGCTCGAAGCCAAGCGGCCGTGCCGCCGTGGCGGCGCGTCGAAGCGCGCGCCGGAGGGCGGGGAACCGGCCGGCCGCCACGCCACGATCGTGGAGGGCGACCGTCATGCTCTTTCGCTCCAAGACGCTCCCCTGGAACGCCTCCGCGACGGGCTCCACGAGCGCCGCGATCCGCCTCGCCCCGCGCCGCAAGCGTTTCCGAATCGAGGCCGCCGGCGCGACCACGCCCTCGAGCCCATAGAGCGCGGCAAATCGGGCGCGCGGCACGGGTACGAGCCGCCCCAGCACGCGCCGGCTCCGCGCGCTGACCACCGCCACCGTGACGCCGCGCATCCGCGCGAGCCGATCCAGCACGCGGAGCGTCGCCGCGGGAACGCGCGCCCGCCCGAGCTTCGCGACGATGGGAGCGATCGTTCCGTCGACGTCGAGCGCGAGGAGCACCCGGGTGCCGCGTCGCCCCAAGATCGACCGGGCCCTCGCGCGGGCCGGAGCCGAGAAGAGCGATCGCGAGCCCTTTGTCACCGCCTTACGGTCGGGCGGCGCGTGCCGGGGAGCAGGTGGAGCCGGCGGACGTCGCGGAGCAGCCTGCGCGCCCAATCATAGATGTTTTGAGACGCCACCACGTCGCGCAGGGTCCGCATCCGCCGCGTGCGCTCCTCCGGCGGCATCGCGAGAGCGCGGTAGAGCGCGATGGCCAGGAGCTCGGTATCGTAGGGGCTCACCTGAATCGCGTGCTCGAGCTCGCGCGAGGCTCCGGTGTACGGACTCAGGATCAGCACGCCGTCCTCGTTCACCTTGGCCGCGACGTATTCCTTGGAGACGAGGTTCATCCCGTCGTGGAGGGACGTGACCGCCATGACGTCGGCGAGGACGTAGTAGGGAATCAGATCCTTGAAATCGAGGTTCTCGGTGATGAGGTGGACGGACCGCCGGTCGCCCGAGCCGAAACGCTGGTTCAAGCGTTCCACCCGCTCCGCCACCGCGCGCCCCACGGCCTGATATTCCGGAAGGTCGACGCGGCTCGGGACCGCGACCAGGACCATCACGACCTTGTCGCGCAGCTCGGGGTGAGCGTCGAGCATCCGCTCGTAGGCATCCAGGCGCTCCGGGATCCCCTTCGTGTAGTCGAGCCGGTCGACCCCGAGAATGACGCGCGCGTTGCCGAGGCCAAGCCGCTCGCGGATGCGACGCACCGCGATCTCGGTCGATGAGGTCGCGGCCGTGAGGGAAATCTCCGCGACATCGGGGCTGATCGGGTAGTCGCGAACGTACGTGCGTTGTCCCGCGCGCCGGACCGCGATCCGCTCGCGGTCGACCAGGGCTTCCAGCTCCTGCGAGACGGTGTCGATGAAGTTCATCCCGTGGAATCGAATGTGAAATCCGAGGAGGTCGCACGCGAGGAGCCCCTCGAGGATCTCGCGCTTCCACGGGAGGATGCGGAAGACCTCCGGGTTGGGCCAGGGAATATGCCAGAACAGCACGGTCGTGAGATCGGGGCGGCGCTCGCGCAGCTCGGAGGCGACGAGCGCCAGGTGATAGTCCTGTAAGAGCACAAGCGCGGGCTCGTCGCCCGCCGCCTCGATGATCGATTCGGCGAACTGGCGATTGACCTCCTGGTAGGCGCGCCACTGCGAGGCGACGAAGATCGGGCGCACGTAGACGACGTGGCAGAGAGGCCAGAGGCACCCGTTCGCGAAGCGATTGAAGCCCTCCGCGCGCTCCTCGTCCTCGATCCAGAGCCGCTGGAGCGTGTACCGCTCCTGGCCCGGCGGCATCTTGACGCGGCCGTGGTCGTCCACCACCTCGCGGTCGGCGTCGCCGGAAGCTTGAGCGACCCAGACGGCGCCGGTCGCCCGCGCCACCGAGTCGAGGGCCGAGGCGAGCCCGCCGGGGCTGCGAAGCGATTCGATCGTTCCGTTGCGGCGGACGTGCTGGTACGGCTCGCTCTTCGAAGCGATGATGATGCGCGTGGCGCCCAGGTACTCGCGGACGCTCCGCCCGAGCTGCTCGGGCGTGGTCTGGCGAGCCAGGTCGCGCCGATGGGTTTCCTTCGCCGCGGCGCGGCCCGCCGCGCGCACCAGCTTTTCGTGAATTCGACCTCGCGGGGCCGGCATGGGGGCAGTGTAACCGATTCGCTAGCGCCGCTGCGGCTCGTCCTGGCTCAGCTGCCTCAGGTTTCGAACGACTCGCCGCATCAGCATCCCCGCCATCGAGAGCGCGGCCGCGCTCCCCAGGACGTCGAAGACCGTGACCCCACGGCCGATCAGGTGGAACGGCAGCGGGCCGACGGTCAAGGCGAGCAGGTTCAGGCCGACCAGGATGATTCGCGCCTCCGTGGGTCCCATCACGCCGTACCCGAATCGGAACTTGCCGAATACGTGCGTCTCGAGGTAGACGTTGATCGAGAGCACGAGGTAAGCGATCACCATGGCGAGGCCGACCGCGAGCAGCATGTAGGGCGAGAACCCGAGGCCGAGCCCGATGACGAGGGTCGAGTAGGCGTCCGTCAAGTGGTCGAGATAGAAGCCGTAGCGGGGACGCTCGATTTTCCGGAAGCGCGCGACGGTGCCGTCGAGGCTGTCGCCGAACCAGTGGACCAAGAGCCCCGCGTTCGCGAGCCAGAGCCAGTGCGGATTTCTGTTCGAGAGGCCGTAACCCGCCGCGATGACGGTCGCGCCGAGGACTCCGAGCGCGGTGAGGTGGTCCGGGAGGACCCAACGCGGGAGGGCGGCCGCGAGTCGCGGCAGCGCCCATCGTTCGAACCGGGTCGTGATGAAGGTGGATTGCCGCTCAGGCTCGGTCACCGAGCCTTAGAGTTACTCCTGCTGTCGCGGGAATTCAAGGGCGGTGCGCCGGCGGGCGGCGGGTTGCCGGATGACGCGCCGGTGGGTACCGGTCCACTGGACGGCGGCCCGATGCGGACCGTCCCGCCGTCGGGCGCGTCCGACACGACCTCAGTCACGGCCTGGATCCGCGCCGGGTCGCCGAGCGCGATCTCGACGAGCGCCGCGTTCACGCGTCCCGCGAGCAAGCTCGCCTGCTCGTACGTCCGTGCGGTCGCCGTGACGCGGACCGGCTGTGTCAGGCGCGATGAGGCGTTGAGCCAGCCGGCGGCCTCGAGGATCACAGGCGGAACGGCTTTCGACGCCCCGTCCGCGCCCAGGCCGAACGAGCGGGCCGATTTCATGGCGGCAAGGACGCTCTGGCCCGAGAAGACGAGGACGGGGCCGTCCGGAGAATCGAGCCGGTAGGCCGACACGCGGAAGCCCTGGCCCACGAAGTTGCGCTTGTTCCCGGCCTTGTCGTAAGCCTCGAAGATGTACGAGTAGGTGAGGCCCGGCGTGACGGGCGTGCCGTCCTGCGACCGACCGTCCCACGCGATCTCCTTGGGCGGATCGCCCTTGCCGTGGAACGTGGTGACGGTTTGACCCTTCGAGTCGGCCACCATGAGCTTCCACCGCTCGACGTCCTTCACGTTGGGCTCGAATCGCGCTATGGGACCCGTGGCGAACTGGCTGAGCCATGGGTGCGCCAGATAGGGCGACGGGATATGTGCCGAGGTTCCGAGAAATCCGGTCATGAGGTCCGGAGGCACCCGGTTCAAGACGTCGCTCGCGGTTCCCGATTCAAGGCCGCCGACCTTCTCGGGATCGAGGTCGAGCGTGAGGGTCGGCCGATCGATCTCGAGGTGCACGCGGTCTTCGCCCTCGACGGTCATCGTCCTGAAGTCGGTCCGCTCCTGGCCGCCTCGAAGCGTCATCCCGCTGTCGGGCGCCGCCTGAGACGAGGGGGCCGGCGCCGCATCCGCCTTCTGCTGCGAGGGTGGCTCGGTCGCCTGCTTCACCGCGGCCGCGGAGACCGGCGGCCGCTCGCCCGCGACGGCGCCCGAAACTCCGAGCAGCGAGACCGCGACCACCGCCGCGAGCCACGGAAGAGCCCGGGCCGCGCGCGCGTCAATGCATGGATGAGAACGCATCGGACTCCTCCTTTAGCCTGCTTCGCGGAGCCGGAAGTGGAACGTGATCGTTCCCCACTGCTCTCCGGTCCGTCCGTCCCTCAAGGGCTCGAATCGCCATCCGCGGAGTGCCACGCGGGCATTCTCGTCGAAGTCTCCGAAGCCGGCGGTCTTCTGGATCATGACGTTCTCTTTCACGCTGCCGTTCGGCCGAACCACGAAGTAGATGGTGACGGAGCCCTCCACCGCTTCGCGCTTCGCCCAATCGGGGTAGACAGGCAGCGAGTGGAAAAGCACGGGCCGGTCCGCGACGGGACCCATCAAGGAGGCGCCCGCGACCGTCCGCTGCGCCGTCGACTCTCCCGCCTTGGCGGGTGCGTCCGCCTCCGACTTGCCGGCCGGGAGCCCGGCGGGCGCGAGCGCGGCCGGCGCGCCGGCGGTGGTACCGCGAGAGAGATCGAGCGCGGTTCCGCCTCCCGCGCCACCTCGTGTCAGGCTGACGGCCGCGGATCCCGTCCCGGGTCCGGCCACGGTCGCCGGGCTCGTCCCGAACAGGGAGGTCGGCGTCGAGGCGGACACGCTTCCGACGGTGCTCGGTCGCGACTGATTCTGGAGCGCCGCGAGGCGTGAGGCCATCCGGTCCATCAAGGTCACGTCGGACTGCGGATCGAGTGAGATGTCCCCGCGATCGGCCACCCGACGGAAGTGGGTGTCCTCGGAACTCTTCGTCGTCATCCCGCGGGTGGTTACCTGCCCCGGCGCTGCCGGAGTCGGCGCGGGCGCCGACGGGGCAGCCGCCTGCAGATCGCCCGGCTCCAAGAGCGTGATCTCGGTGACCAAAGGCAGGTCGGCGACGGCGCTCTTGAGCGTCATGATCCACAGGAGCAAGAGCACGTGGAGCACGAAGCTCGTCGTCATCGTCCACAGCGTCCGGCGGCGGGCCCCGTAGTTGTCGAGTCGAACGGTCGCGACGGTCAAGGTTTCGCCTCCGTTCTCTGGCGGGTCGCGATGGCGAGCCGCGTGGCTCCCGCGGCGCGGGCTACCTCGAGGAGGTGGTGAACGGCCGAGTAGGGCGCGCCTGCGTCCGCCCGCACGACCACGAGGACGCCCTCGTTTCCGCTCTTGGCCAGCCGGGCCTGAAGCGCCGGGCCCAGCTCATCGGCCGAAACGATGTCCTCGTCGATCGCGATCGCGCCGGCCGTCGAGAGCGTGATGCTCACGTTCCGCTCGTCCTCCGCTTCACGACTGCGGGCCTGGGGCAGATCGACCGGGAGATCGGCGACCGAGAGAAGCGGCGCGGTCACCAACAGGATGATGACCAGCACCAGCGCCACGTCGATGATCGGCGTGACGTTGATCTTGGTGATCATCACCTGGTATCCGGGAATTCGGCCTCGTCGCACGTTAACCTCCCACGACCGCGATCTGCGAGGCGCCACAGGCCTTGGCGTCGTCCAGCACGCTCACGAACGACCCGTGGGTCACGCCGTCCGCGCACCGGACCACGACGACCTTCGACGGGCTCGCATCGAGGAGCGGCTTCAAGAGAGCCGCGAGGCTCGAGCGCGGGATCTGGTTCTTGTTCACGAGCACCGTCTCCTGGGAGACGATTGTGATCTCGATCCGCTCCGTGTCCGCGACGATCGCGGCTTTGCGCGCCGCCTGCGCGGCCCGCTGCACCGCGATGCTCGACTGAAACGCGAGCGGCGTCGCCACCATCAGAATCACAACCAGCACCAAAGAGACGTCGATCAGAGGGGTCATGTTCGGCTCGAAGATCCCCTCTTCATGACGGACTCGGGTTCGACGCATGGGAGCCTCCTAGGCGACGCGGACCTTGGTCTGGACGGACTGCCGACGGCCACCGACGTTCATCCGGATCGTCCGGGCGTGGTTCTCCGCCACGGTCAGCATGATCCCCATACGGCGCACGAAGTGGTTGTAGATCATGACGGCAGGCACCGCGACGAGAAGTCCGGCCGCCGTCGTGAAGAGCGCCTCGGCCACGCCCGCCGCGACGACCGAGGGTCCGGCCGAGCCGGTGCGGGCCATGTCATGGAACGCGCGCATGATCCCCCAGACGGTACCGAGAAGACCGAGCAGAGGGGCGGTGTTGCCCATCGTTCCCAGGAAGCCGAGATTGCGCTCCATCTGGAGCCGCTGCTCGCTCAGAGCGATATGCATCCGCTCTTCCGCGGATTCGGGGTTCTCGTCCATGGCCCGGATGACATCGGCGGCGACGGCGCCCACGGGATGGGCCTCCTTCGAGCAGACGCGCGCGGCTTCCTCGTTGTTCCCGGAGCGCAGGGCGACAAGCGCAGAGGCAAGCACACCATCCGGGTTGCCGCGCCGATTCCAGAAATAGATGACCCTCTCGATCGCGAACCCAAGGGTGAGCACGCTGCAGAGCAGAATGATCACCATCACCGGGCTCGTACGCATCGCTCCGATCCAATCGAAGTTCTCGAACATCGTCCTGCTCCTTTCGATCTCAGGCCGTAATACCCGGCCGGTCGGTCGTCTTACCGCTTCTTCACCCCACGCGATTCAAGCTCTGAAGCCCGTCCTTTCGCCGCGGCGGCCAGCTCGTTATCCTTCGAATTCTGCGCGATGTCTCGATACGCATACATCGCCCGCACGTAGTCCTTCTTCGCCTCGTAGATCGCCGCGCAGCGCGCGACCGCGGAGAGCCGGAAGGCGTTCTTAAGATCGGTGGAAGCGGTCGCCCGGTTGTACGCCTTGAGCGCCGCGTCGACGTTCCCCTGCTCCTCCAGGCCGCGCCCCACCCGGTAGTTGAGCTCCAGTTCGAGGGCAGGCGAGGGCCGCGAAGCCAGGGCCTTCTGGAACTCGTCGAGCGCCGTGGCCTGATTGCCGACCGCCTCCTCGAGATCGCCGATCTGATAGGCGATGTCGGCTGCGCGCGCGTCGTTCGGATGCTCCTCCCGATAGCGGAGGAGCGCCGCCTTGGCCTCATCGGTCTGTCCCAGCTGCCGCTGGCAGAGGGCCAGGTTGTACCGAGACGCCGAGCGAACGTCCACGCTCGCGCTCTCGCCAAGGACCTGCGTGAAGGAGACCGCGGCGCGCATGTAGTCCTTGGCCTGGAACTGCTGGAGACCGAGCTGGAACTCCGCCGTCGGGCGAAGCTCGCTGGTCGGGAAGAAGGCCAGGAACTGTTCGTACGCCATCCGCGACTCTTCCAGAGAGCCGGCGTGCGCGTAGGAGTCGGCGAGGAGGTACTGGGCCTGATCCGCCGCCGAGTAGCCGGGGAACTGGCTCACGACGCGTCGGAACCCGTCGGCGGCCGCGGCGTACCGCTTCGCCTGGTAGTCGTTCTTCGCGATCTGGAACAGGGCGTCGCCCGCGAACGATCCGGTCGGATACTGCTCGACCAGCTTCGCCAGCTCCGCGGTCCCCTTCGCGGTCTGGCCCAGGCGGTAGAGCGACAGCTCGGACCCCCGTTGAGCCTCCTTGGCGTATGGCGTGTCGGGGAATCGGGCGATGACCTCGGAGTAGCGCTGGAGCGCGGCCCCGTCATACCCGGCGTTGTACTCGCACTGTCCCATCCGGAGCATCGCGAGCCCCGCCGCGTCGGTCTGGGCGAAGTTCTCGAGCAGCCCGCGGTAGCACCGCTTGGCCTCCTCGTAGCGCTGCGCCTGGAAGTAGAGGTCGCCGGCACGGGCCCACGCGCGCTCGGCGATCGGCGCGCTCGCGCTGTCCTTGACGATCGCTTCCCAGTGGTCGACCGCGTCCCCGGCCCGGTTCAACCGGACGTACGCCAGTCCGGCCTGGTAGTGGGCCAGGAGGCGGCGCGGGTGCGTCGGGAACCGCTTGAGGAAGGCCTCATAGCCCAAGGCGGCCGCCCGGTAGTTCTTCTCGTTGAACCGGTCGTGCGCGATGTCCAGGTAAGCCGCCGAGACGATGTCGGGATTGGCGCTCCCGCCGTAGCGGGCGACGAGGCGCTCCTCGGTCGCGATGGCCAGGCTGTCGCGTCCCTGTCGCGCGTAGGTCCAAGCAAGGAGCTTCGTCGCGTTGGCCCCGATCGGATTGTCCGGGAAGTCATGCGTCAGGCGTTGCAACGTCGCCTGCGACTCGGGGTATCGGGCCTGCGACGCCGAAGCGTCGGCATCGATGAGAAGGGCATAGGCCCGCCACGGCGACCGGCTCGGCGGCATCTTCTCGAGCAGCACGTGGGGAGCGCCCGCGAGCTGCCCGAGATCTCCGGCCCGGTGGTAGGAGTAGAGGAGCAGGCAGAGGGCCGCGTCCACAAGCTCGAGACGCTCGGGCGAGCGGAACATGTCGAGGTTCGGCTTGTCCATTTGCGCCACGTAGCGGTCCAGGACGATCTGGAAGTAGGGAGCCGCGGCGCGAGCCTTCCCCTGCGAGAGGAGACCGACGCCCGCGAGGTAGGCGGCCGCCGGCGCCTCCGGCTCGAGCGGGTAGCCCGACACGACCGCCTGGTAGGTGCCGGTCGCGTCGCCCTTCCGGCCGAGCGCGTCGAGGCAGCGCCCCACGCGGTACTGGGCACTCGCGGCGACGGAGTGCTGGAAGTACTGGCTCAGGACGCGATTCATCTCGACGATCGCCTCGGCGTACTGGCCGCGGCTCAGGAGCACCTCGCCGACGAGGAACTGGGCCCGCGCGGCGACGTCGGTGTCCGGGTACCGCTGCACGATGCCGCGGAGAATCGCGAGCGAGGAGTCGGCGGCGCCCGCCAGGAAGAGGGAGCCGGCGCCGCGGACCTCGGCTTCACCGATGACCCGCGGATCGTGCGCCTTCTTCACGACGCGGGCGAATTCCTCGGAGGCGCTGCGGTAGTCGCGAGCGACGAGGAACGCGTCCGCCTTGGCGAGCATCGCCGGATCGCGGAGGGGAGAGTCGGGGTAGCGCTCCGCGACCTCCTGAAACGACGCGGCCGATTGGAGGACCGACCCCTGGCCCCTATAGCAGAGCCCGCGGAGATAGGTGGCGGCGGGCCCCGGCGTCCGGAGTCCGACAGCGGCGAGCGCTTCGATCGGTTTCCCCTGCGTATAGAGGAGGGTGCCCTTGGCGAGGCCGAAGCGGGAGTCGCGCTCATACCAAGGATTCGTCTGGGTCAATGCGGCCAGCTGTCTGGCCGCGATATCGGTGTCGCCGCGGCGCAGAGCGTTCCACGCCTGGGCCAGGCGCGCCTCGCCTCTCATCGCGCTCTGGGGATGTCGCTTCTCCCACGCGACCCACTCGCCGGCGGCCTCGCGGTCCTGACCCGCTTCCTCCATGGCGCGGATCGAAGCGAACTCAGCGTCGTCCACGAAGGGGCCATTGCCCATCCGGCCCGCGGCGCGGCGGTACTCGTCGGCCGCGCCCCGATAGTCCTTCAGCTCGTAACGGATCTGCGCCGAAAGGGCCGAGGCCGCCGCCTGCTCCTCTTGCGTGAGGTCGCCTCGGAGCACGGAGGCCGCGGTCTGTCCCAACCCCTCGAGGGCCGGGACGCGATCCGCCGCCGAGAGGAGACGGGCGGACTCAAAGGCCAGCCCCGCCTCCTTGAGCTCCGCGGGAGCCCCCTTCTTGTCTGCCTCCACCTTCTGCTTGTCACCCGCGTACGACGGGGGAGGGGCTATCAGCGCCCCGACGAGGAGAGCGGTGGAGAACACCCATGCGCTACGGCAAATTTTGATCATGGCTCCGTCCTTGCCCTGGTTACTCGACCGGGATGACCGGAACTTCGCCCTGCGGGCCACCCGTCGAGATCTGGACTATGCGCGTGCGGCTGTCGATCACGTGCCCTTCCATGTCCTTTACCGTCAGCGTGTAGTGGTACTCACCGTCGGGGAGAGGGAGACCCGTCTCATCCTTCCCGTCCCACAGGAGGTGGGCCGGAGGGGCACCCTTGCCGCCGAACGTGCGGACCGTTTGCGACGACTTGTTCACCAGATTCAGCGTCCAGCTCTCGGTCTCGCCCTTCGTGCGCGCGTTCAGATCGATCTTGGTGACCGCCTTTTCGCCGGTCGGCGAGAAGACGGTGGGCTCGGCCTTCGCGCTCGCGAAGAAGCCGCCGAAGCGATACGTGAGGCCGAGCCGGTGCGTCAGGCCCAGCGGATGATCCATGACGCCGTAGTCGAACTGGTACCTGCCCGCGAATCGATACGAGAGGCCGCCCGCCGGGTCCTGATCGTCCATCCCGATGCGTAGTCCGATCGACGGCTGGACCCAATATTCCGTGCCGGAGCGGAAACGGATGCCAGGGCCCTGCGACTGGTCGACCTCGGCGGTCAGGAGGCCACGGCCGCGAAGCACCTGCGCGGAGAATCCCGCCCGGAATTCGATTGGGTACGTCTCCTTCGAATCGCGCAGGGTGATGTTCGGGCCGCCCAGGTTGAGCACCGAGGCACCCACCTTGATGGCGGGGGTCAGGGAGAAGATTCCACCCAGGTCGAACCCGACACCGGTGCCGGTGAAGTCTTCGACGCTCTGGCGCGCCAACTTAACGTTTGTCCCGATCGCGAGCCGGGTATTCACGCTCTTGGCCATGGAGAAGATGTAGGCCGTCTCGCCTTCTTTGAACGTGCCCAGCGGGTCGTTCAGCTCGTTCGTCTTCTCGAAGCTGCCGGACGTGAGCGAGACGATGGTCAGGCCGAAGCTCGGGAGCTTGTTCCCGGGTACGGCGAAATTGAACGCATTGATCGAGGTGTCCTCGAAGAGGCGCGCCGTCTCGAACCGAAGCTCGTTCGGGACGAGCTGGGCCAGCCCGGCCGGGTTCCACACGACGCCGGAGGCCTCGTCGGCCACCCCCACGAAAGCGCCGCCCAATCCGATCGTGCGCGCCGTCACGTATTGGGAAAGCCAAGAGCCCGGAGCTCCGCCGGTCTCGTTCTCGGCGGCCGCGGGGGCCGCGCCCAAGATCAGCGCCACGAAGGCCGCCATGCAGATTCTCGTCACCCCATCGATGCGAATCATCAGAGTCCCCCTTTAGCGGACGACCGCGACCTTGCGACGGATCACGTGTAACGTCTCACCCTGGCCCTGCGCCTCGATCAACACGACGTAGCCGCCGCTCGCGACCACTTCGCCCCTGCCGTTTCTGCCGTCCCAGCTCCAGTTGTTGAGCCCGGGACTCCCACCCGGCGCGCCGCGATCAAAGACCACGCGGCGCACCAGGGAGCCGCTGTTGGTGTAGACGCGGAGGGTCACGGTCGCGAAGTCGTCGAGCTTGTACGCGACCGTCGTGGCCTCGCTCCCCGCGTGGAATGGATTCGGATAGTTCGTGACGTAGCCGCCGCCCGCCGTGGGATCGACAAACGCGACCTCGAGATCGAGATCCTGGCTCAAGGAGCCGGACGACGCCCGGATGGTGTCTCGTTCCGGATTCCGAGGGCTCAAGAAGTCGGCCCTCGCGTTGCCGCTTGCGTCCGTGGAGTCGTCCCGCGCCGTGAGGGTGCCCGTCCCGGAGAGGAGGCCGAAGGTGACCGGCCGATCAGGCACCCCGTTCTCGAAGGCGTCGACGACGCGAGCCGTCAACGTGGCGTGCTTGTTCCCCCCGACCCAGGCCGGGTTCGAAGTCAGACGGATCGCGCTCGGCGCGCCCGGCGTGATCGTGATGGTGTTGCTCGTCGCCGGCGCGTTTCCCGCGTCGTCATGCGCGATCAAGACGACGGGCTCGGCGAACGAATAGGTCTCGCTCACCGTGCGCTGGCCCTGCAGGAGCTGGAACTGAGTCGTGAGGAGCGTCCCCCGTCCCGGAGCGCTGTTCGACGAGTTCTGAACCTGGATCGTGACGAACGAGTTGATCTCCTGGATCACGCTCCCGGCGTCGTTCGTCACCTTCACGGTCAGTGCGAAGAGATCGCCGGCCCGCGCGGAGGCGGGTGAAACCGAAGCCTCGAGGTGGAATCCGCTCGTGATGGCGCGCACCTGCGTCGTGCTCCCCGTCTTGGACGGGTTCGTGACGTCGGAGACGCTGATTTGCTGGAACCCTCCCGCGGCGAGGCGAATCACCATGTCCGCGCGGCCGTCGACCATCGCCTCGTCCGGCGGCAGCTGGGCGAGCGCGTCGCCGGACGTGACGCGGACGACGTCGGTAATCGGGTTCCCGCTAACACTGGTGACCGGGTTCCACCACTGGTCGGTTGCGAGCACCGTGAGGGTGAAGGCATAGTTGATATTCTGGTCTGTCGCGGTGCCGCCGCGGCCGCTGGCGGTGCCCGGAGCGGGAAACTCGCCCGGCGCCAGAATCAGGACCCGCGCGAATGTGCCGCCGACGACGAGCACCTGACTCGACGTGTTGGCCTGGATCGAGCCGTTGTCGATGTCGCTGGCGGTGATCGTCTGATACCCGCTCTTGTGGAGGCGGGTAGGGATCAAGACCTGCCCGTTTACAAGGGTCGTATCCGTCGGCATCCAGGCGAACGAGTCGGTCGAGGCCAACCCGATCCGATCGTTCACGCCCGGGACCAAGTTCCAGAACTGGTCTACCGCGCGCACCGTCATCGTGAACGGGTTTCCGGCGGACTGGGTGGTCGGCGTTCCGCTCTTGCCCGACGCGGTGCCTCCGAGCGCCGTCTCCCCCGGCAGAATCACCTGTAGCCCATAGAGCGGGCCCGGATTGACGACGAACGTATTGCTCGTTCCCATCTTCGGAGGCGCTGAAAAGTCGAGGCAGGTGAGCGCCACGGAGCCCCCAGCGCCCTTCAGCGTGACCTGGCCGGTCCATGTACCCGCGGAGAACGTGACCAAGGTGGGCGCGATGCTGCCGGTGCCCGTGTTCGCCTGGAGCACCGCGTCGGCCGCATATGTGGGGACGGTGTTCCCGCCCGAGTCGACCGCGCGAATGGTTATCGTGACCGGCACGCCCGCCGTGAGCGGTCCCGTGATCGTATTGAAGGCGAAGCCGTTCGTCCCGGCCGGAATGACCTGGATGCCCGCGCTCGTCGTCGCCGAGATCGAGCCGTTCGTTAGATCGGACGCCGTGAGGGTCTGAGTCCCAACCGTGTTCAGCGTGACCGTGAAGGTGCGGAACCCGTTCGACATCACGCCAGAGCTGGGTGAGACGGTCTCGGCCGGATCCGTGTTCGAGACGACCCTCACGTTGTCACCGCTCGGAAGCGGGTTCCAATAGGCATCCGTGGCATAGACGCTCGCCACGAAGGCTGTCCCAACCGCCTGGGTCGCTGGCGTGCCGGTCACACCGCTCACGCTTCCGGGGAGAGGCGTCTCGCCCGGCACGACGATCTGGACCTTCGAGAACGTTCCCGGGTGCACGATGAACGGATCGCTCGACCCGTTCTTTGCCGGGTTGCTCAGATCGTAGGCGTACTTGTTCACGTTGCCGCGGTTGATACTCGTCTCGTCGGCCCGGTACATCGTGACGTTTCCGTTCCAGACTCCGTTCGTGAGCGTCACGCTCGCGGGGGAGATTCGCCCCTCACCGAAGCTCGTCATCTCCTTAAGGCCCGCCGGTCCCGTGTAGCCGGTGACGACGGCGCCATTGGGATCGCGCGCCGTTAGTGTGGTCGCGTCTGCGACGCCCGCGTATTTGTGCTTTTGGGAAATGCTCTCGAAGGTGAAGCCCGCGAGAACCTGAACCAACATCTGAGCCGACGTGCCGTCCGGAATCGTGTTGTCGGTTTGATCGTGCGCGAGAACGTTGAAGCTGCCGCCCGAGTTCATGGTCACGGTGAACGTCCGCGCCCCGGAGACCAGCTGTGCCGGCGACGGAAGCGTCGCGCTCGCGTCGGAGGACGTGATCTGGATGCTGTTCGAGATGCTGGTGACAAGGGTCCAGGTGTCGTCGCACGCCCGCACGGTGATATCGAACGGGATGCCCGCGACCTGCGCGCGCGGCGTACCCGTCTTGCCGCTCCCGCTTCCGGGCGCGGCGGTCTCGCCCGGCAATAACACCTGGAGCCGGGTGTACGGGCCTGCTAGGGCCGCTCTTGGTTGAGCGATCCCTATAAGGAGCGCGAGCCCGACTGCGAGCCACGCTGCAGGACGAACCTGGCGCACGGCGTCACCTCCACTGCTGTTTTGTTGCGAATGGTGTTTGGATGAAGCTGCAGAGCACGGCCGCCACGACCCCCAACTTGTGACGCATCTTGGGCGGACCCGTGCCCGACACCCGGCGGAAGTGCAGCCAGCGTGCCGCGCCGAGTTGCACTTTGAGGTGCGTGCGGGCCGGTCACGCGAACCCGGTGACGGAACCCAAGTTGGTCCTTTGCGGAATGCGAGAGGCGACGAAAAAAGGCCCAGAGCCCGTTCCAGCCAAATCCGCGCGGTCGGATCGAGCCGTCCGCGGATTGCGATGCGCGGCTCGCGGGGGGGCGCGCAGATGCAGATCGCGACGCGAGAGGTTGAATGAAGCCGCGCCCGTAGGAGATCCACCGATGCTTGTCGGAGAGTTTTGGACGCTCGGGAGCGCCCTGGCTTGGCGCTTCCGGCCGCGATAAACTCCCCCGACCATGCGACCGCCCTACCGACCACAGCGGATTCTCCTCACCGGCGCCGCCGACCCGGTCGGCCGCCTCCTCCTCCCGGCCTTGGCCGGACTGGGAGCGCCGATTCGCGCCCTCGCGCGCCCGGGGGGGCCGCCCCTTCCCGCGTCCCGCATTGCGGAGCTTCGCCTGGGCGACCTCGAGCGGCCCGGGAGCCTTCGCGGGCTCGCGGACGGCTGCGACGTCGTGGTGCACGCGGCCACGCGGCCCGGCTTCACCCGGCTTGGCCGGGCTCGGCAGCGGCGGATCAACGTGGAGGGGACCGAAGCGGTCCTGCGCGAGAGCCAGAGCGCGGAGGCGAAGGTGTTCGTGCTGCTCGGCTATACGGGGACGATCCAGGAGCGGGGAGTTCTCTCGGCGCCGGTCGATGAGGAGACGCCGCCGGAGGGCGAGTACGAGTCCGACTCCGTGAGGATGATCTGCGAGGCGGAGGCGCTGGTCCTGGAAGCGAACCGCGTCGGCTCCCTTCGCACCATGGTCGTGAGCCCCGGAATCCTGGCCGCGCCGGGGGTGCCCACGGCCCTCGGGGGACTGATCGCGACTTTTCTGAGGCGCGAGCTCCCGTTTCGCCTGCTGGACGAGGTCTGGCTCGCGATGAGCGGCGGCGGGGAAATCGGGCGCGGCACGGTCGCGGCGATCGAGCGGGGGCGGGGAGGAAGGCGCTACTTCGCGACCGGGGAGTGCCTTCGCCTGGGGCAGCTCTACGAGCGGATGACGCGGGTGACCGGGATCCCCGCGCCGCGGAGGCGGTTGCCCGATCTTCTGGTCGAGGAGCTCGGGATGCTCACGCCGGTGCTCCCACCACGATCGTTCCTACGTCAGCTCGTCCTTCCGCGCGAGCTCGTGCTCCATCTCCTCAGGCTCGCGCCGCTTGATAACACCCGAACGCGCGCCGAGCTCGGGTTCAGCCCCACGCCGCTGGATGATCTGCTCCTCCGCTTTGCCCGGACCGAGGGGATCTTAGCCGGCGACGTGGCTGGCGCCGCGGGCTGATTTGCCGCGCGACGAGTCGAGGATCTCGCGCACCTTCCGCGCGAGTGCCAGCGCCGTGTAAGGCTTCTCCAGAAATTGGATTCCGGTGCGCTCGGGGCTCTGGGTCAGCACCGGGTCGCGCGTGTATCCCGAGACGAAGAGGATCGGTAGGTCGGGGAACGTCCCCTTCACTCGCTCACCAAGCTCGCGCCCGCCCATTCCCGGCATGACGACATCCGTGACGAGGATCCCAATGCGTGCCGTCTCGCGATCCAGGACGCGCAGCGCCTCGCTCGCGCTCGACACGGCCAGCACGCGATAGCCCAGCTCGGACAAGGACTCGCGGGCCATGAGCAGAAGGGCCGGGTCATCCTCTACCAAGAGGACGGTCTCGGTTCCGCCCGGGAAGTCCGCGACGCGGGGCTCGGGAGCGGCTGCCTGCTCGAGTCCGGCCGCCTGCTCGGGAGCGGCGACCTCGGGGAGCAGGATCTCGAACTCCGTGCCGTGGCCGAGCTCGCTGTCCACCCGCACGCATCCGCCGTGCTGCCGGACGATCCCGTAGACGGTCGCTAAGCCGAGGCCCGTGCCGCGCCCCGGCGCCTTCGTCGTGAAGAACGGCTCGAAGATGTGCTGCATGACCTCCGGCCCGATGCCGCCGCCGGTGTCCCGAACCCGCAGGCGCACGTAGGAGCCCGGATCGATGCCGAAGCTGGACTGGGCCTGGGCCGCGGCCAGCTCCATGCAGTCGGTCTGGATCGAGATCACTCCGCCCTCCGGCATGGCGTCGCGCGCGTTCACCGCCAGGTTCACGATCACCTGCTCGAGCTGGGTCGGATCGATCCTCACCCTTCGAATTGTCTCGGAGAGGTTGAGCTCGAACCGGATCCTCTCGTCGACGAGGCGCCGCACCATCGGCTCCAGATTCCGGATGGCGGCGTTCAGGTCCACGATCCGGGGCTGGGTCGCCGCGCGGCGGCTGAACGCGAGAAGCTGCCGCGTGAGGGATGCGGCGCGCTCGCCGCCCTTGTGAATCTCCTCGACGGCCGGCCGGGACGGGTCATTCTTCGACATTCTGGAGAGAAGGAGGTCGGCGTAGCCGATCACCGCGGTGAGGATGTTGTTGAAGTCGTGCGCGACGCCCCCGGCGAGCTGCCCGACCGCTTCCATCTTCTGCGCGTGGCGGAACTGCTCCTCGAGCGAAATGCGGTCGGTCACGTCGGTCTCGAAGCCGTCAACGTAGACCAGCCCGTCGGACTCGA
This sequence comes from Candidatus Eisenbacteria bacterium, assembly GCA_005893305.1. Lineage (NCBI taxonomy): Bacteria > Candidatus Eiseniibacteriota > Candidatus Eiseniibacteriota bacterium. Next base: position 21,968 of record VBOZ01000032.1, read on the forward strand.
GACGCGGCGTCAACCGGCTCCGGTGCCAGCGCCAGATCCCCTTCGAGGTCTCGTACCGGATCTCGATCGACGCCGGCTGGAGCTTCCGGAGCTGCTGGAGCGCGGGGAGCGCGATGTTCTTGACGTCGTCGGGGTGAACCCGGCGCATCCAGAAATTCGGATCCTGATCGAGGTCCCGGGCGGGAATTCCGTAGAGCGCCTCCGCGCCGCGCGAGACGTACTCGTAACGGAGGATCCGCCCGTTCGGATCGAGCGAGAACGTGAACAGGGCGGCGTCCAGGTTGCGCGCGATCGTCGCCTCGCGCTCCGTCGCCAAGCGCTGGTCCGCGAGCGCCTGCTCCCGGTCGGTCACGTCGCGGAAGCTCCACACGCGGCCCACGACCTCGCCGTCCAGCTTCTGGGGGAGCGAATAGCGTTCGAAGACCCGACCGTCGCGGAAGCGAAGCGTGTCGAAGCTTTCCGCTTCGGGCGTGGCGTAGAGCTTTCGGACCTTCGAGAGGAACTGCTCGGGCTCATCGAGCTGCGCGAGAACGGACTCGAGCGCCCGCTGGTCATCGCGACTCTGGAGGACCTCGGGGGGGATCCCCCACATCCGGGCGAAGCGCTCGTTGAATCGGACGATCCGTCCCTCACGGTCGACGACCAGGAGCCCGTCCGCGGTCGATTCGAGCGCGGCCTCCAGGAGCGAGAGGGCGTTGTATCGCTCCGTCTCGACCCGGTGGCGCACCGTGATGTCCCGGACGATGCCGAAGCCCTCGACGAAATGTCCGCTCTTGTCGAGGATCGGGTGCGTCGTCACCATCACCCGGACGCCGCCGCCGTCGCGGCGGAGCGCCGTAGCTTCGAATTGAGTGGTCTCGCCCTTGAGCGCCCGCGCGAACGCCGTTCCGGCAACCTCCAGCGACTCGGGCGACGTGAATTCCTGGAAGTGACGCCCGACGATCTCCTCGGGCCGATACCCGAGCATCTCCGCCATCGATGCGCTGACCTCGAGGGTGATGCCCCGTGGATCGACCCGCCAGAGCCCCTCGGGGGAGACGGCGAGAAGCGCGCGGAGGTGGGCCACGACCTCCTCATTGAGGCCCCGGGCGGAGCGCTTCAGGCTCCTGACCCGGCCGAGGAGGAAGACGATCGCGGCGCACGTCACCGCGACGCCGAGAGCCAGGAGTGCCGTGGTCACTTCTTCTCTGCGGGCGCCCCTGGAGCTTGGCCCTCAGGGGGCGGTGGCGACTTTCCCTCGGGCGCCGGCGGTGCCTTGCCTTCGGGAGCGGGAGGCGTCTGGTTTTCGGGAGGCGCCGGCGTCTGGCCCTCCGGCGCCGGCGGCGACTTGGGCTCGAGGCCCGGCGCGGGCTGAGCGGCCGTCGTTCCGCACGCTTCGCGGCGCACCTTTTCCTGATAGAGGACGTTCATGTTCATGACCCGGAACTCGACCCGGCTGTTGATGCGCCGATTCGCGGTCGAGGTGTTCGGCACGAGCGGATCCGTATCGCCGTACCCCGTGATCCAGAAATTCTTCGAGCTCAGCATCGGGAAGGTCTTGAACAGGTACTGGAGCGTGGCGCGCGCCCGCATTTGGGAGAGCGGGATCCGGAATCCGGGCTCGGGCACGTCGTCGACGTGGAGCCCGATCTCGACCTTGATCATGGGCCACTGGGCCAGCACGGTGCCGACCGAGTCGAGCCGCGCGATGGCTTGCGGCTGCAGCACGGCGGAATCCGGCGGGAACTCGAGACCGGTCAGCCGGATCATCCAATCCTCGAGCAGCGCGCGCTCGTACGGAGAATGCAGGATCGGGCATCCGCAGGTGTTCACCGCGGCGCCGGCCGGCGTGTTGGGGCACGTGTCGATGCCGTCGGGGATTCCGTCGCCGTCCGCGTCGAGCGGGCATCCGGCCGCGTCGACGATCGCGCCGGCCGGCGTGTTGGGGCACTTGTCCAGTCCGTCGAACACCTTGTCTCCGTCCGAGTCGACGCCGCAGCCCTTCGCGTCCACGACGACGCCCGTCATCGTGGAATCGCACTGGTCGATGCCGTCGGGCACGCCGTCTTTGTCGGAATCGATCGCGACGCCGGTCTCGTCCACTTTCGCGCCCGGCGGCGTGTTGGGCTCCTTGTCGAGCCCGTCATAGATGCCGTCCTTGTCGGTGTCGAGCGGCGTGCCAGCCGCGTCCACGACCGCGCCGCGCGGGGTGTCGGGGCTCTTGTCGCGCTTGTCGGGCACGCCGTCTCGATCCGTGTCGCGCGCCCGTCCCGCCCAGAATGCGGTGACGCTGCCGGATACGATGAGGTCGTTCACGCGCGTATCGCGGCCCGCGCCGCCCGTCTCCCTAAACGAAATGTCCCGGCCGTCCACGCGGAAGCCCAGGCGCTCGCCAAAGCGGGCCACGACCCCCATGCCTACATGGTACGCCGAGTTGGTCTTTGCCGCCGCGCCCAGATCGAGCTTCGCGGAGCCGAATCCCCCGTAAATGTAGGGAAGGGTCCAGCGATAGCGGTCCGGCGTAAGGATGAGACCCCCTCCGAAGTGCGTGAAGGTGGCATCGCCGACCGCAGTTTCCAGATTGGGTTTGGAGTAGAATCCCACGCCTTCGACCCCAACCCACCGGTTGAGGAAGAACGCGGCTCGGCCGCCGTACCCGAAGTTATCTTTGAGCCCTTGCTCGGCGTCGTAGAAGACGCCGCCGGCTCCCAGGGAGATCCACGCCCGCTCCTCGACGGCGCGTGCTCCTTGGGCGATGGTGGAGAGGGCCAGAATTACGAGGGCGGGCACGCGTAGGGCGCGGGATAGAGGCGAAGCCATTCTGTTCCTCCGGAAACCGACACTACTGGGGAGAGAGTGCGCGAAGTCTGGCGGTTCTTCGCCCCTATGTCAACATTCTGCTATACTTTCAGCCTGTTCCACCCGGGCCCTGGACGGCCGTCCCGGCCCCTCACTTTGGAGAAGACGATGCTGGAAGAACGCCTCGAGCAGGACATGAAGGCTGCCCTCAAGGCGGGGCAGGCCGACCGGCTTTCGACCCTGCGCATGATGCGCAGCCAGATCCTCCTCGAGAAGAAGAAAGACGTCACCCGCCAGACCCTGACGGAGGACGAGGTGGCGGCCATCATCAACGCGTACGCGAAGAAGCTTCGCGAATCGGCCGCCGAATATGAGAAGCTTGGGCGTCCGGTCGAAGCTGGCAAGATCCGCGAAGAGCTGAGCACCGTCGAAGGGTACCTTCCAAAGCGGCTCACCGAAGCCGAGGCGCGAGACCTCGTGAAGCAGGTGCTGACCGAGCTTCAGCTCACATCCATCAAGGAATTCGGACGCGCGATGAAGGAAGTACAGGCTCGAGCCAAGGGAAGGGCGGACGGCAAGCTCCTGAGCGAGATCGTCCGCGCCTCGCTCGACTGACCCACCACCGCACCAACCGAATGGACCTAGTTCGAATGGATCAAAACACTCGATGATGCCCCCCAACCGGCGGCGCGGTAGTCGGCCGAACCAGGGTCGCGGCCCGACGGCTCGGCCGGGACGGCCGCCGCGGCCGGGCCAACCGCCCCGATCGGGGCAGCCTCCGCGGGCGGGGCAGCCGCTGCGACCGGGTCAGCCACTGCGTCCGGGTCAGCCCACGCGACCGGGCTCGAGCCGGCCACGGCGCGATCGCCCGGGAAGCGTCGGTCCTCCTCCGGTCAAGGAGCATCCGCAATACGGCAGGCATATTCCTCCCGAGGAGCTTGAGCTCATGCGGCAGGTGGCGCAGGAGACGGCTCGGGGGCAGCGATCCGTACCGTACGTGCAGCGCCGCACGCTGGGCGGAGGCGGCTCCTCCGGGCCCAGGCCCACGGGGCCGCGCGGGCCAAGATACGCGCAGGGCGCGCCCGCGCCGCGGCCCGGACTGAATTCGGGACCGATGGGCCCGCGTCCGGACCGGCACCGCCAAGATCGGCCGCCGCACGGACGGAAGCCATTCCGGACCGGAGTTCAAAGCGCCGGCGAGGGACCACCTCGTCCGTCGCCGATGCCGGAAGAGCCGGCGCTCGGGCGTATTCGCGCCCTCCTCTCGGGGTATCAGCCGACGGCCGCGATCCTTGCCGCTTACTCGCTCGGGATCTTCACCGAGCTCCACCGCGAGGCCCAGACGCGGGACGATCTGGAGCGCGCGACTGGGATCGACCCGCGCGGGCTGGACGCGCTGCTCGACGCGTTGGTCTCGGTCGGCGTGGTGCATCGCCACGGGCCGACCCTGGTGCTTCCGCGCGACTACGCTCCCTATCTCGTGCCGGGGGCCGACGGCGACGCGACCGGAATGATCGACATGGCCGCGGATCTGAGCGAGGCGTGGACCGATCTCGCCCGAGGGCTGAAGGAGGGGACGCCGCGCTACCGGCTCTCCAGCGACGCGCTCCTGACCGGCAACCCGGAGCGGGTCCGCACCTACATCCGCGCCGTGCACACCTCGAGTCGCGAAGCGGCGCGGCGCCTCGTCGAGCTGGCGCCGCTTCTGCCGGGATCGAGCCTCCTCGACGTCGGCGGCGGCTCCGGAATCTTCGCGGCCGAGTACGCGCGTCGGACCCCCGACCTCAAAGCCTTCGTTTTCGACCTCCCGCCCACGCTGGAGATCGCGCGGAGCATCCTTCGCGCGGAAGGCTTGGAGAACGCGGTCGAATACGCGCCCGGCGACTATCGCCTGGATCCGTTCCCGGGTCCGGTCGACGCGATCCTCATCTCCAACGTTCTCCAGACCGAGAGCGAGGAGAACGCGCTCCTGATTCTGCGCAAGGCGTACGAAGCCCTCCGCCCTGGCGGCACGCTTCTCGTGCACGGCACGATGGCGGAAGGGTCGGGGACGCCGTTCGCTCCTGCCGCGCTCCACTCGCTGCTAATGTACGTCCTCTTCGATAGCGGCCGCTCTTGGAGTCAGGAGAAGGTCTCGGAGTGGATCGCCCAGGAGCGCTTCGGCGTTCGCGCGATCCGGCCCCTCGGCTCGCCGTTCCACACCAAGCTCGTCATCGCCACCCGCCTCGAGTAGCACTCGGCGAGGAGTCGACGCGTCGTGCCGGAGCTTCCGTTCTTGGAGATTTTGGCGGAGAACCTGGCCGCCGCGGTCTCGGGCCGACGGATCGAGGCGATCGAGATCCGCCAGCCCGCGCTCCTTCGCCAAGCGACGCCCTCCGCCGAGAGCTTCCGGGGCGAGTACCTGAGCCACCCATCCCGCGTCGGAAAGTATCTGGTGTTCGAGACCGAGTCGCGGCGGGCCATCGTCATCCACTTGATGCGCCTCGGCAGGCTGAGCGTGGTCGCTCCGGAGGCGGCCGGCTCGCGGGCCTCGCGGCGGGCAATATCGCCGCCCTCGCGGCGCCCGAAATCGGGCGGCGGTGTACCGCGGAACGTATCGGCCCGATTCGCCTTCGACGACGGAAGCGAGCTCCGCTTGATCGAGCATGGGACCGAGAAGCGCGCGCGCCTCTGGCTGGTCGACGACCTTGACGCGGTGGAGGAGCTACGGGGGATCGGGCCCGACCCGATGCGGGGCGGGCTGACGCGCGAGGCGTTCGACGCCGCGGCCCGCGCGACCTCGCGCCAGCTCAAGTCGTTCCTTACAGATCAGAGGGCGATCGCCGGGATCGGGAACGGCCTCGCCGACGAGATTCTCTTCGAGGCGCGGCTCTCGCCTCTCCAGCGGACCGGGAACCTGTCGAACGAGGAGATGAAGGGACTTTACGAAGCGGTGCGCCCGGTCCTGGAGCGCCAAGTCGCGCTCCTGCGAGAGAGCGCGGGAGGGCAGCTCCCTCAGAAGGAGCCGGTCGAGCACTATGTGGTCCACGACCACAAGGGGGAACCCTGTCCCCGATGCGGCACGCCGATCGCCTGGATCTCCTACGCCGAGCGGGACACGTTTTACTGCCCGGGCTGCCAAACGGGGGGAACGGCGCTCAAGGACCGGAGGCTTTCGAAGCTGCTGAAGTGAGGGCGGCACAGTGGGCAGCACGAACAACCCTAACTCCCAGCACGCCAGCGGCTAGCGCCGCGCGACATCCGGATGTTCCGGCAGAGCATCAAGACTTCGTCTGGAACCGCCGATAAGCGGATTGAAGTACAGGTGTCAGCGGGACGATCGCGAAAGGACTTGCGTCGCTTCACGGCCCGTCGCATCGTGAGTATTCGGTGGAGCAACTACGTCCTCTAGGGGTACCTACAGTCATGCACGTCGCGCGAGCACCCGTGTCATGGATTCTGCTCGTCGCGATGCTGGTGTCGCTGCCCGGCATCGCATCGGGTCGGTTTCTTTGCACCCTCGGCATGAAAGAGGCAGGGCCGGCCTGCCCGCTGTGCCAAGGTCGGGCAAGCGCGGACCAGCCTGGCCCCGCGGTTGGGAACAGTTGCTGTAAGTTCGTGACCGGGCAGTCCGTGGCGGACTCCTATCTCCCAATGGCGCAGGTCCAGAAGCCCGACGCGGCGCAGGCGCCGTCGCTGCCGGCGGACGTCGGTCTCGGTTTCTTGGTGGCGCCCGATCGCGACCTGACCGCGCGCGCCAACCAACTAGCGGCCTCTCGAACTCCCTACTCCGGCTACCTCTCCACCTCCCTCCGACTCTAGACGAGAACCTCGGTCCCTCCGCGCTGGAGAAGTGAGCCAGCGTCGGAAGTGACCCGTGTTCGGCCCATGGTCTGGTCCTGACGCCTTCGTGGCTCAGGGGGCCGCTAACCCGTCATTGGGAGGTTTTCGACAGATGTTTCACCACCGCCTTACCAGGAGCCTAACCCGGCTCGTCCGGGGTTCGGTTGTTCTGCTCGGCCTCGCAGCCGCGGCGGACGCACGCGCCGCCGAGATCGCGAGCCAGGATTCGCTTCCTTCGGATTCCACGCTGAGCCTTGCGTGGGTCGAGCGCGTGGCGCTCGAGCGCAATCCATCACTTTCGGCGATGCGCGAGGCCTGGCGGGAGACGCAGGCGCGCGCGGAGCAAGCCGGCGCGCTCGAGGATCCGATGGTCGAGGGCATGCTGGCACCACAAAGCCTCAGCAGTCGCTCCGTCGAACCGGCCTACCGCATCGGGATCACGCAGCAATTGCCAATTTTCGGCCAGCGTGGACTGCGCCGTCGCGCCGCCCGCGCTGAGGGTGAGACTGCGGCATATGACTTCGAGACCGCGCGCCTCGACTTGCTGCGGGAAGTGCGTGAGGCCTACTTCGATTACTACCTCGTGTGCAGAGGCACGGAGATCAACCGCGAGCTGGTCGACCTCATGAGCCAGTCGCGGAGAGTGGCCCTTGCAAAGTACTCGTCGGGCACCGTCGAACAGACCGATCCGCTGCAAGCCGAGCTGGAACTGGCGATGCTACAGCACGACGGCGTCGTGCTCGGGCAACGGCGCCGCGTAATCCTCGCGCGTTTGCGCGCACTGCTCCACCTGCCGCAGAGTGTTGCGTTGCCCGAGCCACCCCGCGACCTGCCGTCGCCTGAGGCGCCTGATACCGGTCGGTGGCTCAGCGCGCTGACGCGGGCGCAGTGGCCCGAGCTAGCTGGCGCGGACGCCAGCGTCAAAGGTCGCCGGGCGAGTCTGAGTCTCGCGCGCCGCGAGCGGCTGCCGGAGTTGGGGCTTGGCTTCGCCTACGATCGGTTCTGGAGCGAATCCCAGCTCCGCGGGAGCCTCAGCTTGTCACTTAACTTGCCGCTCAACTTCGGGCGCCTTGCAGCGCGGGAGCGTGAGGCACAGGCGGCGCTGTCGAAGGCGGAGGCCGAGCGTCTGGCGGTTCGCGATCGGATCGAGCAAAGGATCGAAGAGGCATCCGCCTCTCTGGGGGCGTACCTGCACGATGTCGGCATCATGCGAGACGTCGTGGTCCCGTCGAGCGAGCGCTCACTCAAGGCGATTCGCGCCGCCTACGAAGCGAACCGGAACGGGTTCCTCACTTTACTGAACGCGTCACGCGATTTGGCGAGGGCGAAGCTCGAGCTCTACGAGGCGCAGGTCATGGCGCATGAGGCAGAGGCCGATCTGCAGCGCGCGCTCGCGGTCGACGCGACCTCGCCAGTCCAGGAGGATCGCCGATGACCATCCGAGCGCGCAGGAAGTCGGCCGCGATCCTCGTGCCCGCTCTGGTTGCCACTGGAGCGCTGGCGCTCCTCGCATCCTGTCAGAACGGGGGCGGCGGAGCCGCTGGCGCGGGGAAAATGCCGATGCAGACGGTCGGCGGGTACCAGATCGGAGTCGCAAACGAGCCCGATCCGCCGCACGCCGGGGACAACGTCCTGAAGATCGCTGTTCGTGATGCCTCCGATAAGCAAGCGCGGGGTGCAATGGTGGATGTCATGGTCAGCATGGCGGCGATGGGCGCTATGCCGCGCATGGAGAGTCGCGGCAAAGTCAAAGAGGTGAAGCCGGGCGTCTACCATGCGGAATACGGCCTGGCGATGAATGGCGAGTGGGACGTGAATGTTCGCGTGAAGCCGAGGGATGGCACCATCGTCGAGGCGGAGTACCGTCTCAGTACCACGACTGGGCTCTCGTTCGTCAGCGGCACGCCTGCCCCCGTGATGCCGGGAACGACTGCGGGCGGGTCATCGAAGGGGCACGCCGTTCCCGGAGAGGGAACGGGGCGGGCCGCAGGCGCAATCACCATCGACGCCGCCCGCCGCCAGGAGATTGGGATTCGCACCGCGGCGGTTCAGGTCAGGGATCTCTCGGCCACCGTGCGCGCGGTTGGACGAGTCGCGTACGACGAATCGCGGCAGGCCGAGGTGGCGCTTAAGTTTTCCGGATGGGTGCGGGATCTGCTCGTGGACTTCACGGGTCGACCGGTACGCGCCGGCGACGTGCTCTTCACCGCCTACAGTCCGGAGCTGTGGTCGGCACAGCAGGAATACATCGAGGCTCTGCGGGCGGCAGGTGACTCGAGCATGGCGACCCAAGGTCAGTCCGAGAGCGACATGGAGTCGGCCGCTCGTCGGCGTCTCCAGCTTTGGGACGTCACGCCCACGGTAATCCAGCAGATCGCGCGCGAGGGCAAGCCGCGCGAGGCGATCCCGATCGTCGCTCCCGTGAGCGGAGTCGTTACCGAGAAGAGTGTCGTCCGCGGCAGTTCCTTCACGGCAGGGCAAGTCCTCTACAAGATCGCGTCGCTTGATCCGGCGTGGGTGATCGCCAGCGTTTATCAGGTCGATTTGCCGCTCTTGCGGGTTGGGATGCCGGTGAGCCTGGCGAACCCATACCTCGACGAACGCTCACGTCATGGCCGCATTTCTTTCATCTATCCGTCGCTGCAGCCGGACACTCGCACGGGCCAAGTGCGCATCGAGGTCCCGAACCCCCGAGGGGACCTCAAGCCGGGGATGTTCGTGAACGTCGAGTTCCAGGTCACGCTCGGCAAGCGGCTGGCCGTGCCGGAGAGCGCGGTACTCCCGACCGGCGAGCGTCGTTTGGTCTTCGTCGACGTCGGCGCCGGTCGCCTGGCCCCCCGCGACGTCCAGCTCGGTGCCCGGGCCGGGGACTACTTCGAGGTGATCTCAGGCCTCAAGCCGGGTGAGATCGTCGTGACCTCGGGAAACTTCCTCGTCGCGTCCGAAAGTAAGCTCAAGTCGGCCGCGCAGAAATGGTAGGCGCATCATGATCGAACGCGTGATTGGCTGGTGCGCCAAGAATCGGATCCTGACCCTGACCGGGGTCCTGATCGCGGCAGGCTTCGGCATCTATGCCGCCCTGCACACGTCGCTCGACGCTATCCCCGACCTGTCTGACACACAGGTCATCATTTCAACCGAGTGGGCGGGGCGGAGTCCGGACCTGGTCGAGGATCAGATCACTTATCCGATCGTCACAGCGCTGCGCGCCGCACCCGGCGTGCACTACGTGCGCGGGTTGTCGATGCTGGGGGATTCATTCGTCTACGTCGTGTTTAAGGACGGCGTCGATCTTTACTGGGCGAGGAGCCGGGTGCTCGAGTACCTCGCCTCGATCCGCGGGAAACTCCCCGAGGGCGTCAACCCGACGCTCGGCCCCGACGCCACCGCGGTGGGCTGGGTGTTCGAATATGCGCTGGTGGATACGACCGGCCGGCACGATCTCTCCCAGCTCAGGTCCTTCCAGGATTGGACCCTACGCTACTGGCTGCAGGGGGTCGATGGCGTGGCCGAGGTAGCCGCGGTCGGAGGGTTTGTCCGCCAGTACCAGGTCGATCTCGATCCCGACCGTTTGCTCGCGTACAGCGTTCCGATAGGAGCCGTCGCGCAAGCGATCCGCCGCTCGAACAACGAGGTGGGCGGCGGCGTGATCGAGGTCGCCGAGCACGAACACGCCGTGCGAGGGCGCGGGTACATCCACAGCATCGCGGATCTCGAGGGCATCGCGGTCAAGGTGAGTGCGGACGGCACGCCCGTCACGCTCCGCGATCTCGGACAGGTCCACCTCGGCCCCGAGCAGCGCCGTGGCCTGGCGGAGCTCAACGGTCAGGGCGAGGTCGTGGGCGGAATCGTGATCATGCGGCAGCGACAAAACGCGCTGGACGTAATCGAGGGAGTCAAGCGTCGGCTACGCGAGGTCCAGTCTTCGCTGCCACCGGGCGTGCGGGTCGTGGTGACCTACGACCGCTCGGAGCTGATCCACCGTGCCGTCGCCACCCTCTGGCACGAGCTGCTCCAGGAAATGCTGATCGTCAGTGCGATCATCATCTTCTTCCTATTCCACTTCCGCAGCGCGCTGATCCCGATTCTCACCCTCCCGATCGCGGTCGTGCTGGCCTTCATCCCGATGGCCCGAATGGGGCTCACCGCCAACATCATGTCACTCGGGGGCATCGCGGTGGCGATCGGGGCGATGGTCGACGCCTCGATCATCATGGTCGAGAACGTCCACAAGAAGCTCGAGGCGTGGGAGGCCGGCGGGAGGCAAGGCGCGCGCGATCAAGCGATCGTCCACGCCTTGAAGGAAGTCGGCCGGCCCATCTTTTTCGCGCTCTTGGTCATCACCGTCTCATTCCTGCCGATCTTCACGCTCGAGGCCACGGAAGGTCGCCTCTTCAAGCCGCTGGCCTTCACCAAGACCTTCTCGATGGCGTTCGCGGCGCTCCTCGCGGTGACGCTCACGCCCGCGCTGGCGGCGTGGTTCGTTCGCGGCCGCATTCGCGCGGAGAACAAGCATCCGGTGTCTCACCTGCTGGTCCGGTCGTACGCACCCGTCGTGCGCTTCGCGGTTCGGCGTCGTCGCTGGGTGGTCTTTGGCGCGGCGCTGGTGCTCCTCTCGACCATCCCCGTGTTCCTGCGCTTGGGCAGCGAGTTCATGCCACCCTTGAACGAGGGTACGTTGCTCTACATGCCAACAGCACCCCCGGGGATGTCCGACACGGAAGCAGGCTCGGTACTCCAGCAGATGGACCGTCGTCTCCGTAACGTCCCTGAGGTCGAGACCGTCTTCGGCAAGATCGGCCGGGCCAAGACCGCGACCGATCCGGCGCCGCTCTCGATGGTGGAAACGGTCGTGTCGCTCAAGCCTGAGAGCCAGTGGCGCAAGGGCATGACGTGGGAGCGACTCATCGCCGACATGGATCGACGCATGCACTTCCCGGGCATGCCCAACATCTGGTGGATGCCGATCCAGACGCGCAACGAGATGCTCGCCACCGGTGTACGGAGCGCCGTCGGGGTCAAGGTCTTTGGCCCCAGCCTCGCCGGGATCGAGAGCGTAGCGGTGGCGGTCGAAAACGCCGTCCAGGGCGTCCGCGGCACGCGGAGTGCATTCGCGGAGCGCGTCACCGGCGGCTATTTCCTCGATTTCGACGTCCGCCGGGATGAGATTGCGCGCTACGGACTCACCGTCGGAGACGTCCAGGACGTCATCGAATCTGCCATCGGCGGGATGGCAGTGACGCAGACGGTCGAAGGGCGGGAGCGTTACACGGTCACCGTACGCTATGCCCGGGAGCTGCGCGACAACGCCGACGCCCTCAAGCGAGTGCTCGTCCCGACGCCGTCAGGTGCTCAAATACCGCTCGCCGAACTGGCGGACATCCACTTCAGCACCGGCGCGCCCATGATCCAGGACGAGGATGGGCAACTTGTGGCCTTGGTGTCCGTGGATGTCGCCGATCGGCCCCTAGCCGACTTCGTCCACGATGCTCAGCGAACCGTCGTGGAGCGCGTGAAACTCCCACCAGGCTACCGGCTCGACTGGACGGGGCAGTTCAAGTACTACGAGCGCGCCCGGGCTCGGCTCTCCCTGGTCGTCCCGGTCACGCTGCTGCTCGTCTTTGTATTGCTCTACTTCAACCTGCGCTCGGTGCCCGAAACCGCGATCGTGATGCTGGCGGTGCCGTTCTCCCTGATCGGGGCGGTGTGGCTGGTGTGGCTGCTGCACTACAACCTGAGCGTCGCGGTCTGGGTCGGAATGATTGCGCTCGCCGGCCTCGACGCGGAGACCGGCACGGTGATGCTCCTTTATCTCAACCTCGCGCACGAGGAGCACCGGAAGCGAGGGGCGCTCAAGGATCGCAACGACTTGACCCAGGCCATCGTGGAGGGCGCGGCTCACCGTATCCGCCCCAAGATGATGACGGTGTGCGCGATCCTGTTCGGCCTCTTGCCCATCATGTGGGGCCACGGGAGCGGCGCCGACGTCATGAAGCGTATCGCCGCACCGATGGTGGGCGGCGTCGTCACCTCGTTCGTGCTCGAGCTGCTCGTCTACCCCGCGATCTTCGCGTGGTGGAGAGGACGCAAACTGCCGGAACCGCCAGCGACGATTGGCGTCGCGGCAGGCATTCAACCCTGAACCTGGGAGGCTCCCATGAGGCTCGTCCTGATTCTTCTCGCACTCTTCGCTCTAGCCGTTACGGCGGGCTGCAATCAGGAACAGAAGTCCCCCGCCGGGCAGCAAGTGGTCCAACTCGCGGTGACCGACCGTGGATTCGAACCGCCCCGGGTGGAAGTGCCTCGCGGGCAGGCGCTCACTTTGGTCATCACGCGGAAGACCGACCAGACCTGCTCTCGATCCCGGCGCTCCACGAGCGTCGCCCGCTCCCGCTCAATCAGGCGGTGCGCATCGACGTCCCCAAGGGCGTGGCGGACACGCTGAACTACATTTGCGGGATGGATATGCTCGGGGGAACGATCGTGGCCAAGTAAGGCGACCAATAGTCCGGCCGGAGCCGGGGTGGGCCGCTTAGCGCGTGATCGCGATCCTCTTGATGACGGTCCCTGTCCGCCCGACGTACCGAAGGAAGTAGATCCCCGACGGAACATCGTGGCCGTGCGAGTCGGTTCCGTTCCATTCGCCCTTGTATGGACCCGCGACCTCGGGGCACGCCCCGCCCGCGACGCACGTGAGCACCCGGACCAGGCGGCCTTGAATGTCGTGGATGGTGAGGGGCGCCCAGTCGGGGGCCTCGATCTGCGTCGTGCCGCGAATCGGGTTCGGGTAGACGCGAACGACGGGATGAGCCGGCGGCAGCGTGGCCACGCCGGTCACGGCCGAAGAGACGAACACGGATGTGCCCGCATTGTTGGTGAACGTATCGGGGCTCGCTGCCGTACCCTCCTTCTGCGCGAAGCGGAGCTGCGAGTTCTCGGACAGCGGGCAGGTCGGAAGTCCCGGCGAGTCGACCCTACGGATGAGGATCGTCGCCCCGGCCACGGGCAGGTACGGCGCCCTGGTCGCGCCCGGCGTGATCGTCTTGGCTACGTCCCCGTAGGGGACGGTGTTCACCCTGCAGGCCGGCTTCTCGTACGAGACCTGGCCCGTCTTCGGGAATATTCCAGGGGAGATCGTCAGGTCGGCCGTGATTCCGAAGGCCGTCTGAAACGCGGCGGTCGCGCAGAGGATCCGGACGCCGGCCGCGCCGTTCGGAACGTCCGCGGCGAACGTGCCCAGGTTGGCCGTCGCGGTGCTGTCCGCGTTGACCACGACGATCGACGCCCCGTTCACGAGATTCTCTCCCGCGCCGAGCGTCTTGATCTCCACGGCCTGGATCGTCGCATCCCCGTTATAGCCCGCCATGATCTTGGTGATCTCGGCGATGTGGAAGGTCTGGGGAGCTTCCGTGTCGCCGTGGGCGGCTCGCGAGGTGAGCGCGACGAGCGCGACAATTAGCGTGAGCGCGAGGGTCAAGAGGACGATCAGCCTGAAAGCAGGTGTTACTTGAAGTCGATTCATGGAGGTACCTCCTGCTGCGCGGCGGTCCGGACGGCGCCGAACCGCGTCAGGGCGGAATTGTAACTCCGGACGGAGCGGGAGGGAAGGTCAACCCGGAGCAGGGGCGCCGGCCCGTGCCCCCGCGGCCGCTACAGCGCCTTGACCGTCTGCGCGAGCTTGGCGATCGAATCCTTCGCATCGCCGAAGAGCATCATCGTCTTGGGATCGTAGAAGAGCTCGTTGTCGATTCCCGCGAATCCCGGCTTCATGCTCCGCTTCAAGACAAGGATGTGCTTCGACTTGTCGGCGTCCAGGATCGGCATCCCGTAGATCGGGCTCTGCGAATCGTGCCGGGCGGCGGGGTTGACCACGTCGTTCGCTCCGACGACCAACGCCACGTCCGCGCTCTCGAACTCGGGATTCACGGCATCCAGGTCCTTGAGCTCCTCGTAGGGGACGTTCGCCTCCGCGAGGAGCACGTTCATGTGCCCCGGCATGCGCCCCGCGACCGGATGGATGGCGTATACCACCTCCACGCCCCGCGCCTTCAATAGATCCGCGACCTCCCGCAAGGCATGCTGCGCCTGCGCCACCGCCAACCCGTAGCCGGGGATGATGATCACCTTGCGCGCGTAGGCGAGGATCGTGGCGGCGTCCTCCACCGATACGTCGCGGACGGGCTTCCCGGCCACGGCGGCCGCGCCGCCGCCGGCGCGGCTCGTGGTCGCGCTGGGCGCGGCGCCGAATGCGCCAAAGAGGACATTCGTGATCGGGCGGTTCATCGCCTTGCACATGAGGACCGTTAGGAGCGTCCCCGAGGCTCCGACCAGGGTCCCGCTGATGATCAGCACTACATTGTGGAGCGCGAATCCGGTCGCCGCGGTCGCGAGCCCGGTGAAGGAGTTGAGGAGCGAGATCACGACCGGCATGTCGCCGCCCCCGATCGGAATCACAGCCAGGACGCCCAGGAGCAGCGATCCCGCCAGGAACGCGATGAACGCGTGGCTTCCGCCCGACCCGTTCAGGACCATCCATGCCAAGACGAGAATCGCCGCGGCGAGCAGGCCGTTCACGACCTGCTGGAGCGGATAGGTGACCGCCTTCTCGGGAAGGAGGCCCTGGAGTTTGCCGAACGCGACGATGCTTCCCGAGAAGGAGATCGCGCCGATGAGCGCCCCGAGCAGGATGCTGATCCCGCTGTCGAGCGGGAGAGCGCCGGCCTGGATGAGGTGCCGGTACTCGAGCGAGGAGACGAGCGCCGCCGCGCCGCCGCCCGATCCGTTGAAGAGTGCCACCATCTGCGGCATCGCGGTCATTGTCACGGTCCGTGCCGCGACCGCGCCGATCGCGGATCCCACAACGATTCCGGCCACGATCCAGGTGTACGAAAGGATCTGGCGGTCGAGCAGGGTCGCGACGATGGCGAGCAGCATGCCGATCGCCGCGAGCCGGTTCCCGGACCGCGCGGTTCGGGGGGAGCTGAGCCCCTTGATGCCCAAGATGAAGAGGACGGAGGAAACGAGGTAGGCGAAGTGGATGCCGGCCCCGAGCGATGTCGAGTGGATCACGGCTCGTTCGGCCCCGATTTCTTCCGGAACATCTGGAGCATGCGGTCCGTCACCATGAACCCGCCCACCACGTTCACCGCCCCGAGAACCACGGCGCAGAATCCGACGACGCGCGCGAGCGTGGTGTCGGCGCCTCCGAGGACGAGCATCGCGCCCACCAGCACGATCCCGTGGATGGCATTTGTCCCCGACATCAGCGGCGTGTGGAGGATCACCGGGACCTTCGAGATGATCTCGTAGCCCACGAAGATCGCGAGCACGAAGATCGTGAGGTCGTTCAAGGAGTGTTCGATCACGTCGCGCTCCTGGCGCTGCCGGCCGCGCCGGACGCCGCCCCGGCGGCTCCGGCCGCCCCGGCGGGCTGCTCGATCCGCTCCCGGGTCGGAGCGTGGACGATCTTCCCGTCGTGCGTGACGCAGGTATCGCGGACGATGTCGTCGTTCATGTCCAGCGCGAGCTTCCCGTCCTTCAACATCAGGAGGAAGAAGCTCACGATGTTGCGCGAGTACATCTGGCTCGCGTGGATCGGGATCGTCCCCGCAAGGCGGATCGGGCCCAAGATCGTGACGTCGTGGCGCACGACTTCCGTTCCCGGCTCCGTGAGCTCGCAGTTCCCGCCCATGTCGGCGGCGAGGTCGACGATCACGGAGCCCGGCTTCATCTTCGCGACCGCGCTCGCCGGGATCAGCTTCGGCGCCGGGAGCCCCGGGACGCGCGCGGTCGTGATCACCACGTCGGATATTGGGATTCGCGCGAGAAGGAGCTCCTGCGCGCGGGCCCGCGCCTCCGCGGAAAGCTCCTTCGCGTAGCCCGATCGGTCCTGGGCCTCCTCCGCCGAGAGCTTCGGGCCGACGAACGTCGCGCCGAGGCTCTCGACCTCCTCCTTCACCGCGGGGCGGATGTCGTAGCCGTCGACCACCGCCCCCAGCCGCCGCGCCGTCGCGATCGCCTGGAGCCCCGCCACCCCCGCGCCTATGACCAAGACCCGGGCCGGAGCCATCGTCCCCGCGGCCGTGACGAGCATCGGAAAGAACCGCGGAGCCGCCGAAGCCGCGAGGAGGACCGCCTTGTAGCCCGCCGCCGTCGCCATCGAGGAGAGCGCGTCCATCCGCTGTGCGCGCGTCGTGCGCGGGATCAGGTCCATGCTGAAGCTGGACACCCGCCGCGTCGCGAGCGTGCGAACCACGTCGAGGTTGCTGAGCGGCCGGAGCATGCAGACGAGAACGGTGCCTTCGCGAAGGAGATCGGCCTCGTGGCGGCCGAGCGAAGGATGCGGAAGGGGAGGCTGAATCTTTAGAATCGCGTCCGCATCGGACCAGAGGAGGGCGGGATCGGAGACGACGGTCGCGCCGGCGTCCGCGTAGGCTTTATCGGCGTGAAAGGCGCCCATGCCGGCGCCGGCCTCGACGAGAATTTCGGCGCCCGCGGTCTTGAGCTGGCGGATTCCATCGGGGATGACAGCGACGCGGCGCTCGCCAGCGCCCGATTCCCGAGGCACCCCGATCTTCATTGCGCTACCATCCCGCATTCGAACGCATGGAACGCGTGACTCTAACAGAAAGGAGCCGCTTGTGAAATCGATCACACGCACCCGAGGTCGCGCCACGGCACGCACGAAGTCCCGCGGCAAGACCGGAGCCCGCCGGCGCTCGCGGCCCAAGCTTCGCCGCGAATTCGCCGACTACATTCGGAAGATCGACACCTATCGGGGAGGTCGTCCCGCGATGCCGCTCCTTCGCACCGGGCCGGGCAAGATCGCGCGGGCCGTCCAGGGCCTCACCCCCAGCCAGGTCCGCCGCCGCCCGGCGCGCGGGAAGTGGAGCATCTCCGAGATCGTGGGCCACCTGCTCGACACGGAGATCGTCTACGGCTTCCGGTGCCGGATGGCGCTCTCGGAGTCAGGGCGGCCGGTCCAGGCGTACAACCAGACGGTTTGGACGGAAACCCTCCGCCACCGCCGGCGGAGCGTGCCGCGAACCGTCGCGCAGATCCAGCTGCTACGGAAGATCAACCTCGAGCTGGTCGGCTCCGTGCCGCGGCGGACGTGGAAGCGCTACGGGGAGCATCCGGAGCGGGGACGGGAAACCGTGCGCAGGACCCTGGAGCTGGTCGCGGGGCACGATCTGAATCACCTGGACCAGATCCAAGCGATCAAGAAGAAGTTCGGCTGGTAGCGGGAAGTCGCTCGCGGTGAAGCCGAGTCAGCTTCGACGCGCCGTTCGTGCGGGCCTTGTGTGGCCTGTTAATCGCTGAATGCATGCGACGCACCGCGCAAGACTGTCGGCAGACCGCATGGCGATTGCCGGGCGCCACTGTGACCTTCGGCCAGTCACAAATTCGATTAGCATGGACGTGTAGGATGCGCCGACGGCGCGCCCGCTCCGAGCACTGGGCACCATCCCCATGCGGATCACGTCGCTCCGAGAATGCCTGGCTAGGTCTACCATCGCAATCTTTGCATTGGCAATGGATTCGGGATTACGCGGGACCCTAGACAGGGGGACCGAGAGAAATGTTGAGATTCGATCTCGGTCAGCAAATAGCCAAGCCTCTATCTCTCGGACGGCGATGCGGAAGCACAACCGAGCGGGCTCCTCAGGTAGGACGGACTGTTTCAGCTCCGAGGCGCACAGGAAATCCTGGTCCAAGTCAATCAGGACAACCCAGGGGGCATATCTCGCTGCCCGAACATATCCAGGCAGCCTTTGAAGGAGATGATCCTTCCCGTGTCCTCCGTATATCTGACTCGCCACACCTCCAGCGAACGCAACCACTCGCCTGAGTATCGCCTCATCCAGTAAACCTTCCACTGCACCAGATATGGTCACTCGTTGAAGCTGGGCCACTAGCTAGTCGCCAAAAATACCGAGCTGTTCTGCTCTTGCGGGTCGCGTCCATGGCAGCACAGCTTCTGCAATGCTCAACCCACCCTTCAAGAGTTCTCGAATTTCCTTCAACTTCTCCGCTTGACGAATGCTAGTGCCCTCGTTGCCCGGGATCAGCAACAGGACTTCATCAAGTCCTATCCCCGTGTCCTGGAGTAAGTCCGTAGAGTGCGTGCTAACGAAGACTTGCCTGCTTGAGCGGCGCTGAATGCGAGCCAAAAGCTGCGGCACAAACCTCACGACGTCGGGGTGTAGGGACATTTCGGGCTCCTCCAGCAATAGTGGCCCGGAGCCGTCAAGTGTCGCCCACAGTAGTCCCAAGAGGCGCAAGGTTCCGTCCGAAAACTGGTCCTCAGATTGCCAAGCTCCCTGTGGCCGCCAGTGGACGTACCTACCTTGGAGATGGGGAGTCCCGCGAGAGTCTCTTGAGAGCTTAAGCTCTCGAAGCTGTGGTACAGCAAGTCGAAGTGCATCTTGAATCTTTCGAAGCCGTGCTGCTCGGACACCTGCAGGCGTTCGAGCAATTTGCTCGAGGAAGTCACCGCCATACGGATCATCCTGTCTTCCGACTGAGCGGTCCGGATCCCGGACAAGCTGAGGGACGATGTGCAGGTAGCGAACAGTTCG
The DNA here is from genome assembly GCA_005893305.1 of Candidatus Eisenbacteria bacterium. NCBI lineage: Bacteria > Candidatus Eiseniibacteriota > Candidatus Eiseniibacteriota bacterium. Next base: position 41,149 of record VBOZ01000032.1, read on the forward strand.
GAGGTAATCCACAATTGGCCGGAATTTGCGGTTGACGTTGACTTGCTCCAGAAACGTTTGAGTGAGTCGCTCCGGGTCCTTCTCATCTGCGATATTCGGTCTTGTGAGCACCGGGATACCGTCTCTGGTTACTTTTTCAACCATGACGATTGCTCTTTGGCGGTTGTCCTGGGTGAAATGGACCTCATAGGTCCACCTCGGGTCGACGCCATTGTCTTCACCCATTTCGGCTTTGATCGCCACATTCGGAAATCGACGCGCGGCCAGACAGCGGAGTTTTGAGATGCCTCCCCGCCGGCGCACTGCCTCCTGGAAGCCACCTCCAACAGCAACGATGTCGTGCAGAAATCTAAAAACATCCAGAAGATTTGACTTCCCAGAGGCATTCGGGCCGACCACGAATACCCTCTGCGTTAGCGCGACCTCTGCCTTCGCGAAGTTACGCCAATTTTCAAGATGGAGATTAGTAAACCGCATCCACGCTCCTGGAGAAGATCTTAGGGTGAGAATTGGATCCTTATCTTGTGATCTGCGCTCCGCGGGCCGCGTCGAGGAACGCGCCCATCAAGCGGCGGGTCGACGGCGCGTCGGGCATCCGCTCGGGGTGCCACTGAATGCCGACGTAGAACGGGTGGTCGGTCCGCTCGATCGCCTCGATCACCCCGTCGGGGCTTCGCGCTGCCACCCGGAACCCTGGCGCGACGCGATCGACCGATTGATGATGGAACGAATTGACGACCCCGGGCCCCTCGCCGAGGATCCGCGCGAGGAGCGTTCCGGGCTCGAGCGCGACGGCGTGCTCGGGCGCGCCGGCTTTCTCGTCACCCTCCTCCTCGTGACCGAGCGCTCCGGGCAGGTCCTCCGGAATGTGCTGGAGCAGCGTTCCCCCGAACTCCACGTTCATCACCTGAACACCCAGGCAGATCCCGAGCGTCGGCGTCCCGCGCTCTTGGGCGGCGCGCGCGAGATAGAGATCGGACGCGTTTCGGGCCGGGGAGCCGAGCGAGTCGGGGTGACGGGTCGACTGGCCGTACCGCGTCGCCTCGAGGTCCTTGCCGCCGGTTAAGAGGAGCCCGTCGACGCGGCCCACCATCTCGCGCGCCTCTTCGAGCGTGGAGACAAGCGGCAGGATCGTCGGCATCGCGCCGCTCCGAGAGACCAGATCGACGTAGCTCGCCAGCAGGAAGTAGGCGTCGCCGCGGTTTTTGGTCGGCCGGATGTTGGGGCCGACGCCGATCAGTGGTTTCGCCATCGCCCCGGGCCCTTCTAGTAGCCCCGCTCGGGATCGACGCGGTTCAAGAGGGGTATCCCTTTCGCGTCCCGGACGAGGTTCGCGCGGAAGAGCGCCATCGCGCGCGGCCAGAAACCGCGCGAAAGGCCGGAGACGTGAGGAGTCAGGATCACGTTCCCGAGCGTATAGAGGGGGCTCTCGGGCGGCAAGGGCTCGGTTTCGAAGACGTCGAGCGCCGCGCCGCCCAGCCGCCCAGCCCTGAGCGCGGCGATCAGATCCTCCTCGCGGACGATCTTCCCGCGGGCGATGTTCACGAACCACGATCCCGGCCTCATTCGCGCGAAGGCTTTGGCGTTGAAGATCTCCTTGGTCTCGGCCGTCAAGGGCGCGCTGACGACGATCGCGTCGGACTCCTCGAGGAGCCGGTCAAAGTCGCCCGGCCCCAGCACCGTCTCGACCTTGGGCTCCGCGCGCGGCAGCCCGAGCACGTCCAGAAGCTCCGGGTCCCACTCCGGTGCCCGGTCCGGATGGCGCCGGAGGGCCAGGACCCGCATCCCGAGGGCGCCCGCCCGGCGGGCCACCTCACGGCCGATCGCGCCGTATCCGAAGAGGCCGATGGTCTTCCCGTTCAGCTCGTCGGGAATCTCGGAGCCCACCCACCAGTTCTCGCGCCGCATTCCCGTGGTCGTCTGCTCCACGATGGCCGCGCGAAAGCGTCTGGCCATGGCGGCCAGCATGCCGATGACGTGCTCCGCGATCGGGATCGCGTGCGCGCCGCGGGAGTTGGTGATGACGGCGCGCCGCTTGAGGAAGCTCGGCCTTAGATAGGCGCCGATCCCGGCGGCCGGGGCGTGGAGCCAGCGAAGACGCTCGGCCTTCTCCATCGCCTCTTCTCCCGGCTCCCAGGAGAAGAGGATCTCCGCCGCCCCGATCGCGGCCCGAAGCTCCTCGTCCGAGGTCGCGCGCGTGACCGCGACATCGGGAAAATCGCGGCGAAGCGCCTCCACGTCGGGGTCCGGGATCGCCCACGCCGGCGCCGTGCTGTACAAGCCCAGCAGGAGATGGCGCGTGCGCCCAGGACTCAGAGGATCGAGCCCTCCGACCGGAGGAGCATGCGGCGGAGCAGCGCGACCGGGAGTGCTCCCTGCGAGAGGATCGTCGCGTGAAACTGCGCGAGATCGAACTTCTTTCCCTGCTCGCGAGCCACGTCGTCGCGAAGCTTCCGGATTTCGAGCGCGCCCAGCGTATAGATGCTGTAGGTCGGATCGAACGCGGCGCGGCCGGCCTCGCGCTCGGCGTTGACGCGCTCGAGCCCCGCGTGATCCATGAAGTACCGAACGCCCTCCTCCATCGTCATCCCACGCGTGTGGAGGCGGATGCCGACCTGAAGGCGGCATGCCCGGATGAGCGCCCACCGCATGACGCCGAACTCGATCTTTGGATCGCCGTTTCCATAGCCGTGGTTGAGCACCGCCTCCTCGGTGTAGAGCCCCCAACCCTCCGCGAAGGAACCCGCGCCAAACGCCTTTCGCACGAAGGTCGGAGAGTTCTTGGCGTAGAGGAAGTGCGTGTAGTGCCCGGGATAGACCTCGTGAATGGAGGTCGATGGGAGCGTCCAGCGGTTATAGCCCTGGAGGAATTGCTCCACCCGGTCCTTGGGCCACGTCTTCCCGGGCAGCGTGATGTTGTAGAAGGCCTCGGTGGCCTTGGTTTCGAGCGGACCCGGCCCGTCGAAGCTCGCGAACGAGCGGCTCGCCGCGTATTCCGGCGTGGGGCGCACCTGGCACCGCACTTCGGAAGGGATCGCGATGAACTTCGATTCGATGCAGAACGAGCGTATCCCCTCCAGGAGGCCCCGCGCGTAGTCGAGGAGGCTGTCCGCCGGGGGATGATCCTGGCGCATCATCGCGACGATCTCCGCGACCGGCTTCGAGGGATCGATTCGCTTGGCGGCAGCCTGGTAGCGCGCGTCGAGCCGGGCCATCTCCCGCTCTCCCACGGCGAGAAGCGTGTCGAGCGGCACGTCGATCATCTCTTCGTAGCTGAGTTTTTTCCGGTATCTATCCTCGCCGAGGAGGTAGCTCCCGTTGCTCGCGGGAAGGAGCGTGTCGTGCATCCACTTCATGTGACTGCGGGTTTCGGCGATCGCCTCGGTCTTCGCCTTCTCGAAATCGCTCCGGAGCGCGGGGTCCTTCACCGAGGAGAACGCGCGCGTCACATCGTTCTGGAGATACGAGATTGTTCCCTCGAAATCTCCGATCGCGAACTCGGTGAACATCCGCGGCGGATTCTTGAGGTTCACGCGCGCGTTCGCGAGCTGCCGGCCGACCTGCCTGAGCCGGGACGTGAGCGATCGGAGGCGCGATTCGGTCGGCGCGAAGCTCCGCGCGATCATCGGCTCGAGCATGAAGCCGTAGTTGTACTGGCCCGGATCGATCTCCCACGGGCGCATCTCGACCAAGCTGAAGAGGTTTCCCTCGACCCCGCGGTGGAACAGCTCGAAGTCGATGCGGGTCGCCGGGTCCAGCTTCTTGGGATCGACGGTCTCGAGATCCTTCAGCGCGCCCCGGATCCGCGCTTCCTCCGAGCGGATCGCCTCGGGCGACCAGTTCTCGAGGGAGTCGTCAAACTGGTGAAAGCCCCACGAGGTCGCGAAGGAGGGGTTATAGGCGTAGAACCCCTCGATGTACGTGCGGGAGAGATCTTCGAAGTGGGACATCTGCTTCGGGTCCGGCCCGGCCGCGCAGCCGAGCGCGAAGGCGAGACCAACGGCAAGCGATCGGTACATCCACGTCATGAAATGCCTCCTGAGGGTTCGGCGGATCGGGGAACGTTACCACGCTGGCGCCCGAAAATCATTTGCGCGGCCGTGGCGAGCAAGAGGATGCCGAAGAGGCGCGTGAGCGTCGGCGCCTTCGTGTGGTGGGCGAGAAGCGCGCCCGCGAGCGCGCCGATTGCGCCCCCTGCAAGGAGCATGGGAAGGCCCTGATGGCCGATCCGCCCTCGGCGCGCGTAGCTCGCGACCCCGACGATCCCGACGGGGACGATCATCAGAAGCGAGACGCCCTGAGCCGTGTGCTGGTCGACGTTCTGTCCCAGGACGAGGATCGGAACGAGGACGGTCCCGCCGCCTATCCCGACGTATCCCGCCAGCGTCCCGGCAAGGAACCCGGCCAGCACGTTGAGCAGGGCGGGCCAGAGCGCGGCCCCGCTCCCGGCCTGGGGCGGAGCGGCGAGCAGACGAATCGCGGTCACGAGGATCACCGCCCCGAACGCGATCCGGAGCCGGGCGGCGGAGGTGCGGTCGGCCAGGCGCGATCCCAGGAGCACGCCGGGGAGCGCCCCCAGGGTGAGCCAGAGCGCGAGGGCGAGATCGAGCTTCTCGTGCCCGTAGTAGGGGACCACGGCCACCAGCGCCGTGACGATGACGAAGGCGAGCGAGGTACCCTGGGCCTCGTGCTGCGCCATGTGGAGCGCGTGCACGAGGAGTGGAACCAGGACGATGCCGCCCCCGACGCCCATCAGACCTCCCAAGGCGCCGGAGACGGCCCCGAGTAGGAACGGAAGGGCGTGCCGCCTCATGGCTTGGAGGCGGAACCTACCACAGCCCGGCAAAGCCTGGTATCCTTACGCGTCACGGCACTTCCGCCGCCACCATGTTCCCCCGCCGACAGAACATCCGACCCAGGATCCTTGGGACCCTCGTCTTTCTCGGGGCGCTTCTGCTCCTCGTGAACGGCACGATCATTTATTCCATCCGCACCTCGCAGAGGCTCCTGGACCAGGAGCTGGGGAAGCGGCTCCAGGGGACCGCCCATATCGCGGCGCTCCTCGTCCAACCGGCGCAATTCGAGATGCTCGCGCTCGCGGTCGCCGACACGGCGGCGGCGGCCGACACCGCGCTCACCGATTTTTCGATGGCGATGGACGCCCAGGAGGCGGCCGACGCGGTCAAGACGGAGTGGAAGCGGCTGGCTGCGAGCGCCGGGCTCTCCAACGTGATCCTGGTCGACCCCTCGCGTCACGTCCTCCTTCGCCTCCGGGACCCGTTCGCGTTCGAGCCGGACGTGGTGGTGCTGGACCGCGTCCCGCTGACCCGCGCCCTCATCGGCGCGACGTCCCATTCGTCGCTCTACTACAAGGACGGCCAGTACCTTCGCTCGGGCTACGCGCCGGTCACCGGGCCGGACGGGGCGGTGCTCGGCGCGGTCGCCGTGGAGGGGGGATCGGAGGCATTCCAGCCTTTGCAAGTGATCCGAACCTCCCTCTACGGCGCGGCCATCGTCGCTTCGCTCCTGGTCATCGTGATCGGGATCGGGTACGGGCGGACGGTGGGGCACCTGCTTCGGATCGAGGAGAACATGCGGCACACGGATCTGCTCGCCTCGATCGGCCAGGTCTCGGCGGGCGTGGCGCACGAGATCCGGAACCCGCTGGCCGTGCTCCGGGGAGCCTCCTCGAGACTCCAGAAATACGATCAGCTCGCCTCGACGGAGCGGGTGCAGCTCCTCAGCATGATCGACGAGGAAGTGGGCCGGATGAGCGCCTTCGTCCAGAATTTCCTCCACCTCTCGCGGCGGCCGAACCTCGAGCCCCAGGAGTTCGAGCTGCGCCAGGTCCTCGAGCGCTCCCTCGGGATCCTTCGCGTGGAGATGGATCGATCGGGGGTCGTCATGTCCGTGGAGTGGAAGGCGCCGGACGGGGTTTCACTCGTAGGCGATCCTCTCGCCATGCACCACGTCTTTTTGAACCTGGCCCTGAACGCGCGGGACGTGATGCCGAACGGCGGGAAGTTGGCCATCCGCGTCTTCGAGCGGCGGGGCGAGGTGCGCATCCAGTTCGAGGACACCGGCCCGGGCGTCCCGCGCGACATCCGGAAGCAAGTTTTCGACGCCTTCTTCACCACGCGGGCAAAGGGGACGGGCCTGGGCCTCGCGTTCGTCGATCGGATCGTATCCGAGCACGGCGGATCGGTTACAGTTGGGGACGCGCCGACCGGCGGCGCGTTGTTCGAGATCCGCATCCCACTCGAGGGTGCCTGACCATGGCCGATCGCATCCTGGTCGCGGAAGACAAGGAGAACCTCTGCCGCCTCATCGAGACGACCCTCTCGGAGGCCGGGTACGAGGTCTCGATCGCCCTGGGCGGTGACGCGGCGATTCACGAGATTCGGTCGCGGCCGTTCGACGTGATCGTCTCCGACATGAGGATGCCGGGTGCGAACGGAATCCAGGTGTTCCGGGAGGCCAGGGCTCAGGGCTATCAACCCGAGGTCATCCTGATGACCGCGTTCGCGGATACGCGCGAGGCGGTCCAGATGATGAAGGAGGGGGCGGCCGACTACATCGTCAAGGACAACATCCTGGAAGAGCTTCCGCTTCGGGTCCGCCAGGTGCTGGAGAACCGGAAGCTGCGTCAGGAATCCAGCGTCCTGAAGGGGCGGATCGAGACCCTGAGGGAGCAGATTCATCTCCACCACTTCGACTCGATCATCGGAACGAGCTCCCCGATGAAGGACGCGCGTGGCCTCGCGGAGCGGGTCGCCCCTACGGACGCGAACGTGCTCCTGCTGGGAGAGAGCGGAACGGGCAAGGAGATCTTCGCCCAGGCGATTCACGCGGCAAGCCTCCGCGCTGACGCGCCCTTTGTTCCCGTGAACTGCGGCGCGCTCCCGGAAACGCTTCTCGAGTCCGAGCTCTTCGGCCATGAGAAAGGCGCTTTCACCGGCGCGATCCGCACCAAGCCCGGCCGCTTCGAGATCGCCGAAGGGGGAACGGTTTTCCTCGACGAGATCGGAGAGCTGCCGCAGAGCATCCAGGTGAAGCTCCTGCGCGTGCTCCAAGACCGGACGTACGTCCGGGTGGGCGGCGAGGATATGCGGCGGGCCGACGTGCGAATCCTGGCGGCGACGAACCGCAACCTCGAGGAGATGATCCAGCAGGGAAAGTTCCGCGAGGATCTCTACTACCGCCTCAACGTGTTTCCGATCCGGCTCGTGGCGCTGCGCGAGCGGCGGGAGGACGTTCCGCCCCTCGTGGAGCACTTCCTGCTGCTTCAAGAGCGCGCGCTCGCGCACCTGACCCCCGACGCGCTCGAATATCTGAGGGGATACGATTTCCCGGGAAATATCCGCGAGCTCCAGAATTTGATCGAGCGCGCCTGCATTCTCGCGGGACGGGAAGGGAAGATCGAGCGCCAGCACTTCCCGCTCGAGCGGCCCCGCGCGGCGGGAGACCCGAGCGATCTGCTTTCGCTCGGGATGAGCCTCGAGCAGGTCGAAAACCGCATGATCCGCGAGGCTCTCGAGCGCGCTCAGGGAAACAAGACGAAGGCCGCCTCACTCCTCGGAATATCGCGGCGCGCCCTCTACTCGCGAATGGAGAGCCACGGCATCCCGATCGGTGGCCCGGAGACCGACGGGAGCGATGCGCCCGGCCAGTCCTGATACCGGCCCGATCGGTACAAGCCGGGTACTGGCGGGTCCAGAATCCCTCGCGGGAACCCGGCCCTCCTAGAGAGAGCAGTTTCAGTTCTACCCCGCTAACCCCGCCACCGCGAACGGAATCGAGTACGGCGGCCCCCCGGCATTTTCTAACTGTAATCATGGCACGACGGTTGCCTTCTTCTGGTGCCATGCACTTCCTGGCCGGAAACAGATTTACGGACCTTGAGACCTAGCCGCCGCCGGAATCGGCAGCCAAATGCGCGCTCGAATCGGCACCGCACTGGGCTTTTCGTTGTTGCTCGGGCTATTCGCGCCGCGCGCTGTCGATCGTCCGTTCGCGGCAAATTCTAGCGGGGGCCGAGCGGCCTCACCGGGAGCCGGTAGCAGCACCTCGCCGGCCGCCGCCCCCGCTTCATTCATCCCAGCCGTCGCGCTCGGACCTCCCGCCCCACCGACCGTCGCCTGGCCCAGCGGGATCGTCGGGACCACGGTCTCCGAAAGCGACTCGGTCGCCGAATCCGACCGCATCGCGCGCGAGCTCCTCCACACCGACCGCCTCATCTCCGTTCTTCGCCCCAAGGTGTTCCGCTCCGGCAACTCGACCGCGAGGGAGCACTTCGGGGACGCGATCAAGCGCGAGCAGGAAGCGCGGGATGCGTATGACCTCCGCCTCTACGCGCGCTCCGCGCGATTGACCCGCGAGGCGAGGTCGCTCGCGAGGGAAGCGGCCGTCATGGTCGGACCGCCCGAGGAAGATCCTGTCTACGTTTCCCGCGCCATCGAGCACGCCGGGGACGCGCTGGGGCTCGCCGGCGATCTTCTTCGCAGCGCGGCGCGGCCGAGCTTCACGAAGCGGTACGCGGGATTGGAGCAGGACCTGGCGGGCGCGCGGGAGCTATACAAAGCGGGGGAGATCAAGCGTGCCCACGCGAAGGCGATCGGGGTCCGCGACGGAGTGCTGGAGCTTCTCCGGGACTTCGACGATCTGCCCGTCTCATTGGACACGGCGTCGAAGGCGCTCCAGGGTGCGGAGAAGGCGTTGGAGCGGGCGTCGAAGGAGCTGGGCAAGAGTCCGAACGCGTCGGCGCTCCGCCTCCAGCGCGAGGCGCTCGATCAGCTCACGAAGGCCCGTTCCGCGTTCGCCCGGAAGGAGTACCGGGACGCGGTGATCCATTCCAGGCTGGTCGAGCGGAATCTGGAGAACGCGGTGGCCGCCCAGCGCAGCGAGACGAAGCAGGCCGTCAAGAACGAAGCATGACCACGACGGTCACGTCATCGGTGGGTTTGCCGGGGCCGCTGAACTCCCGCACGCGCTGAATCAGGGCGTCGACCATCTCCTCGGGCCTCATCGACCGGGCCTGCCGCAGAAACTCCATCAGCCGCTGATCTCCGAACTCCTCGTTATCCCTGTTCCGCGCCTCGGTGACGCCGTCGCTGTAGAGCATGAGGATGTCCCCCGGGCGTAGCTGGACCGTGCCGGAGCAGTACTCCGCCTCCGGCATGATTCCAAGAAGCAGCCCTCCCTCCGTCAGCGTCTCGAAGTCGCCGGTGGCCGCGCGCAACAGATAGGGAGGATTGTGGCCGCCGTTCACGTACAGCACGGCCCCGGTCCGGGTGTCGACCTCCGCGAGAACCAATGTGATGAAGCGCTCGCCGCGTACGTTCTGGTAGATGGAACGGTTGAGCCGCCGCACGACCTCGAGGAGCGGGCGCTCGGTCTCGACCTGCGCGCGCACGCTCGCCGCGAGGTGGGTCATGAGGAGCGCGGCCGGCATCCCCTTTCCCGCGACGTCGCCCAGGCCCACCACGAGCTTTCCATCGGTGGAGTCGACGAAGTCGAAGTAATCTCCGCCGACGTCGAGGGAGGGGACGTTCCGCCCGGCGATCTCGATCACGCCGACGGTCCGCGGCTCCGTGGGCAGGAGCGCCTGCTGGAGCGTGGCGGCGCGCTTGAGCTCCTCCTCCTGCTGCTGGCGCGCCTCGTAATTCTCCGTCTCGCGGATCTTGACCGCCGCCAGGTGCGCGATGAACGTCAGGAGGCGGAGGTCGCCCTCCTCGAACGGCACCGGGGCCGAGAGGTTGTCGACGTAGATCAGCCCGAGCACATCGCCGTCGTGCCATAGGGGCGCGCACATCGCCGAGTGGATCCGCTGGCGGATGACGCTGTCCTGCTCGCGGAAGCGCGTGTCGCTCTGCGCGTCGCTCGTGAGGATCGCCTGCCGCTGCCCGATCGCCATCCGCGCGATGGTGCGGCTGACCACGATCTCCTCGCCCGCGCCGCGTCCGGTCTGGGAGACGGCCTTGGCGACCAGGTTGTCCGCGCTCCCCTCGCGAAGGAGAATCGCGGTGCGGTCCGCCTTCAGGACCTCGGAGGCGAGACCCACGATGAACTGGAAGAGGTCCTCGAGCGGTCGATAGGCGAGAAGGGCCTGGCCGACGCGGTCCATCGCGTGCAGGAAATTCCCGACCCGCTCGGGCGACATCGACGTGGCGAAGGAGCGCGTGTCGATCGCGCCGCTGCTCGAGATCTCATCGAGCGGCACGGCACGGACGTTGATCGGCGCATCCACGTCGGCGACCCGGGCCGATCCGCTTCCGATCCCCTCTCCCTTTCCCGAGAAGACGACGTGGATGTTCCCCAGCTGGAGGTGGTCGCCGGGATTGAGCCGGGTCGGCGTCTCGATCCGCTTCGTGCCGAGCTTCGTGCCGTTCTTGCTGCCCAGGTCCTCGATCCAGAACGCGCCGTCGCGGAATGAGATCTGCGCGTGCTGGCGGGAGATCGACGCGTCGCTCAGCACGATGCTGTTCGCTTGCGATCGGCCGAACGTGGCGGTCGCGTCTTTCCGGATCGCGATCTTCTCCGGCTCGGCGCCGGGGCGCCGGACCAGGACGTAGTGATCCTCGGAGGCCATCGCGTGAGTCTCGGTCCTACCGCCGTAGGATTCAACCGATACGAAACGCCCGAAGACCCACTCCTTGACGCTTGCTTCCACGCTGTGCTACCATAAATTCGAGAGTGTATCGCCATGACACGACTTAAGTTACCTCCCGCCACCCGGAGGCGTCGTTGAAGGAATTCCAGCCCGGCCAAATCCGCAACGTCGCCCTCGCCTCGCACCACGGCACAGGAAAGACATCTCTCGCCGAGTCGCTTCTCTTCCGCACGAAAGCGATCGCGCGCCATGGAAAGATCGAAGAGGGGACGACCGCCCTCGATTTCAGCCCCGAGGAGATCCACCGAAAGATCACGATCAGCCTCAGCGTGGCGCCGGTCGAGTGGCGCGGGAACAAGATCAACGTGATCGACACGCCCGGCTACGCGGATTTCGCCGGCGATTGCGTCGCCGGCCTCCGCGCCGCGGACGCGGCGGTCTTCTGCCTCAAGGCGGCGGCGGGCGTGGAGGCGGGGACCGAGATGATCTGGGAGCGCGTCCACGAGCGCGCGTGCCCGGTCCTTTGCGCGGTCACCCAGATGGAGAAAGAGCACGCCAACTTCGCGAAGACGATCCAGGGAGCGACGGATCGCCTCGGCATGCGGTTCGTCGCGATCGCTTGGCCCTTCGGCGGCGCCGAGAAGTTCAAGGGCCTGGTGGACCTCGCTTCGATGAAGGCGTACCACTTCGATAAGGACGGCGGCGCGAAGGAAGGCCCGATCCCGCCGGAGCTCGACGCGGAGGTCAAGACGGCCCGCGCCGCCCTGGTGGACGCGGCGGCCGAAGCGGACGACGCGCTCCTCGAGAAATTCCTCGGCGGCGAGGAGCTCAACGTGGATGAGATCCACAAGGGGCTCCGCGAGGGCGTCATCCATCGCTCGTTCGTGCCCGCGCTCCCCGTTGCCGCGGTCCCGATGCTGGGCATCGACTTCTTCCTCGACGCGATCGTCGACGTGATGCCGTCCCCTGCCGACCTGGGCACGGTCAAGGGAACGAAGCCCGGATCCCAGGATGTGGTGGAGCTGAAGCCCGAGGCCGGCGCCCCGCTCTCGGCCCTCGTCTTCAAGACCAGCAGCGAGTCGCACGCCGGAGACCTTTCGATCATCCGCGTTTACTCGGGCACGCTCTCGCCGGGCAAGGAAGTGTGGAACTCCACCGCGCAGCGGGCCGAGAAGACCGGGCAGCTCTTCACCGTGCGCGGCAAGGAGCGGGCCGACGCCGGGCACATTCCCGCGGGGGACATCGGCGCCGCGGTGAAGCTCCGCGAGACGCACACCGGTCAGACGCTCTGCGACAAGCACCACCAGATCGTCCTCCCGCCGATTCCGTTCCCGGGCGTCGCGCACGAGATCGCCATCGCGCCCAAGTCCAAGGGCGAGGAAGAGAAGATGGGATCGGGCCTCCACAAGCTCCGCGAGGAGGATCCGACACTGCACGTGCGCGTGGAGGGAGATCTTCACCAGACGATCCTCTCGTGCATGGGCGACCTCCAGGTCGAGGTGGCGCTGGAGAAGCTCAATCGCCGGTTCGGCGTGCACGTCGGGACGGCCAAGCCGCGAATTCCATACCGGGAGACGATCCGTCGCTCGGTCAGCAAGCAGGGGAGGCACAAGAAGCAGACCGGCGGGCGCGGCCAGTTCGGCGACGTCCACGTGCGCCTCGAGCCTTTGAAGCACGGCGCCGGGTTCGAGTTCGTGGACGAGGTCGTCGGCGGCTCGGTGCCGCGGAACTTCATCCCGGCGGTGGAGAAGGGGATCATCGAGGCGATGCACGAGGGCGTGCTCGCGGGGTACCCGGTCGTCGACGTGCGCGCCGCGCTCTACGACGGCTCTTATCACTCGGTCGATTCCTCGGAGATGGCTTTCAAGATCGCGGGCTCGATCGCGTTCAAAGAAGGCGCCAGGGAGGCGGGCCCGGTGCTTCTCGAGCCGATCGTCGAGATCGAGGTCCGCGTTCCGAAGGACTTCGTCGGCGCGGTCACCGGCGATCTGTCGTCGAAGCGGGGCAAGATCCTGGGCATGGACGCCGAGACGCGCTACGACGTGATTCGGGCCCAGGTGCCCCAGGCCGAGCTCTACAAGTACTCGACGCACCTCCGCTCGCTCACGCAGGGGCGCGCCTCCCATCGCACCAAGTTCTCCCACTACGAAGAGATCCCCCGCGAGCTAGCCGAGAAGATCATCGCCCAGGCAAAGGCCGATCGTGAGGCGATGGCTTCAGCGTAAGAAGGCAGAGGGGTCCACACCATGCGAAGACTGGCAGCTTGCTTCGGCCTCGGACTGATCGTGGTGGGCGTCGCCTTGCCGCGTCCCGGTCACGCCGCCTCCGCTCCCCGGGTGGAGCGCCACGCCCAGTACGCGCCGCCCGCTTCCCGGGCACCCCAGGTCCTCACCGAGAGCTCCTTGACCCGCCTCCGCGCGGAGGGCCGCTCGGTGCTCTGGGTCTTCTTCACCGACAAGCGCGAGGGCGACGCCGCGTCGTTCGCGCGATCGCTCCAGGGCGTCGGCGCCCGAATGACGGAGCACGCCAAGGCCCGCCGCGCGCGGGAGACCGGCGGAGCGTTCGTCCCCGACTACTACGACCTCCCGGTCCCCGGCGACTACGTCGATGCCGTGGCGCGGAGCGGGGCCGCCGTGCGCCACGTCTCGAAGTGGCTCAACGCGATGACGGTCGAGGCGGATGAAGGCGAGGCAAGGCTCATCGCGGCGCTCCCGTTCGTGCGGGTCGTGATCCCCGCGCGCCGCTCCCGCCGCGTCGCGCCGGTCCCGGATGGGACGGCGCCGCCCGCTCCAGAAGGGCTCGAGGTTCCGCCGATCCGGACCGAGATCCAGGGCTCGGCGCCCTCGCTTCCCAAGCCGACCAACTACGGGGCCTCGGTGACGCCCCTGACCGGCATCAACGCGATCGCCGCGCACGATTCGGGGTGGAGCGCCGCCACGGTCATCGTGGGGATGTTCGACTCCGGCTTCGACAAGAGCCACAACGCGACGTCGCCGCTCCTCCGCATCGCGGAATACGACTTCGTCTTCCATGACGGCGAGACGGCGAACCAGGCCGGGGATGCCGCCGCGGCGTGGGACCACGGAACCGGGACCTGGTCGGTCCTGGGCGGCTACTACCCCGTGAACATGATCGGGCCCGCCTTCAACGCCCGCTTCCTGCTCGCGAAGACCGAGGACATTCGCTCCGAGACGCCGGTCGAGGAGGACAACTGGGTCGCCGCGGCCGAATGGGCCGACTCGATCGGGGTCGACGTGATCTCATCCTCCCTCGCCTACTTCGACTTCGACGGGACGGCGAACGACTACACCTATGCCAACCTGGACGGCCACACGACGGTGGTTACGCTCGGCGCACTGATGGCGGCGCGGCGCGGGATCGTGGTGGCGAACGCGATGGGGAACACGGGAGGCGCGCCGGGCTCGCTCTGGGCGCCGGCGGACGCCGACAGCATCCTTTCCTGCGGCGCGGTCGACTCGAACAACATCATCGCGAGCTTCTCCTCGCGAGGGCCCACGTTCGACGGGCGCACCAAGCCCGAGGTCGTGGCTCAGGGGGTGTCGACGCCCTGGGCGGTGGCCGGCATGCCCTCGGTCGTGGGGTCGGCGAGCGGGACCTCCCTCTCGACCCCCCTCGTCGGCGGGGCCGCCGCGCTCGTGCGCGAAGCCCATCCCGAGTGGACGGCAGCGCAGGTGCGCCAGGCGCTGATGACCACCGCCGACAAGGCCGCGACGCCGGACAACAACTACGGCTGGGGCCGCGTCAACGTCGTGAAGGCGATCTACGGCTCGACCCTGGGCGGCATCGTGGCGCCCAAGCCGTTCAATCTGCTCGTCCCCATCAACAACGGGACCGTGAGCAAGCCTCCAAACGTCACGTTCCTGTGGCGAAAGGCCTTCGACCCGCAGGGAAGCGCGCTGACCTACAAGCTCCAGCTCCGCGGCACCGCTCCGGACTCCTCCATCTTCGAGGCCACGACGACCGACACGACGGTCGTCTACACGGGCTACCTCGGACCGAGCAAGGTCTACGAGTGGACGGTCACCGCGATCGATCCGGAATTGAACGAGCGGGTGAGCAAGGACCGTTTCCGGTTCACGACCACCTCGACGACGGACGTCGACATTCCGCCCCCGGCCCCGCCGCGGGTGACCCTCTTCCAGAATCGCCCCAACCCGCTCCGGTCGTCGACGCAGATCGACTTCACGATGGTGGGGCCGTCGGGGTCCGTCCCGGTCACGCTCCGGATCTTCGACCTGTCCGGCCGGCTGATCCGAACGCTCGTCAACTCGTACAGCGCGGTGCCGAACGGCTGGTCCGTCCCATGGGACGGGCTCGACGGAAATGGTCGCCGCTCCGCCTCCGGCATCTACTACTATCAGCTTACGGTGGGGCGGAATACGTACTCCAGAAGTCTTGTCCTGCTGCGCTGACCTGTTTCGCGGCGCCGCCCAGAGGGCGGCCCGAAGGGAGTTTCGATGTCCGGTCATTCCAAATGGGCGACCATCAAGCGGAAGAAGGGCGCCCTCGACGCCAAGCGCGGCAAGGTATTCACCAAGTGGATCAAGGAAATCACGGTCGCCGCGCGGAACGGCGGCGGGGACCCTGCCGGGAACCCACGGCTCCGCACGGCGATCCTCGGCGCCAAGGGCGTCAACATGCCCGCAGACAACATCGAGAGGGCGATCAAGAAGGGGACCGGGGAGCTCGAGGGGGTCAATTATGAAGAGGTGGCCTACGAGGGCTACGGTCCCGGCGGGATCGCGATCCTGATCGAGTCCTTGACCGACAACCGCAACCGGACGACCGGCGAGATCCGGCACATCCTGACCAAGAGCGGCGGCCGGATGGCGGATGCGGGCGCGGTGCACTGGATGTTTCATGCCAAAGGTGTACTCTCGGTGCCGCGCGGGGTCGTGGACGAGGAGACGCTCCTCGGGATCGTGCTCGATGCGGGAGCCGAGGACGTGGACACCGACGATCCAGAGTCCTATGAGATCACGACTCCACCCCAGCAGCTCGAGGCTGTGAAGGCCGCGCTCGCCGCGAAGGGCATTACCCCCCTCACGGCGGAGCTCGCGAAGGTGCCCCAGAGCTTCATCTCGCTCAGCGATAAGGATGCCGAACAGGCCTTGAAGCTCATGGAGGTGCTCGAGGATCATGACGACGTCCAACGGGTTTCGTCGAATCTCGACATCACTGCCGAGATCCTCGCCAAGATCCAGCAGTAGCGCGGCGTCGGTGCCCGCGCCCGCCGCCACGCGGGGCGCCCCCGGCACCTTGATCCTCGGCATCGATCCCGGCAGCCGCGTGACGGGCTACGGGTTCCTCCGCATGGATGGGAGCCGCGTTCTCTACGAGCGCTCGGGCGTGATCGCTCCGCGCGCGACACTTCCCTTCTCCGATCGGCTCATCGCGGTCTACGACGGTCTCGCCGCCCTCCTCGAGGAGGCTCGTCCGGACGAGGTCGCGGTCGAGAGCGCCTTCGTGCGGAAGAGCCCCCAGGCCGCGCTTCAGATCGGGCATGTGCGGGGCGTCATCCTCCTCGTCGCCAGGCAAAGCGGCGCCACAATCCACGAATACACGGCGACCGAGGTCAAGATGGCGGTCGTGCGCCAAGGCGCCGCCGCCAAGCAGCAGGTGGGGTTCATGGTGCGCCGGCTGTTAGCCGGGGTCGGCGCGATCCGCGAAGACGAAGCGGACGCGCTTGCGGTGGCGCTCTGCCACGCCAACCGCGGACCGTCTCGCCAGCACGGGATGGTGGCGGGCTCGTCGAGTCGGCGGCGGGTGGCCGCCGTCTGGAAAGGAATCCTCGCGCGATGATCGACTCGATTACCGGAGCGCTTGCCGCCAAGAACCCGACCTCGACGGTCGTTCGGGTCGGCGGGTTCAACATGCGGATCCTGATCTCGGTCTCCTGCTTCGAGACGCTCCCCGCGATCGGCAGGGAGATTACGCTCTTAACCTACCTCCACGTGCGGGAGGACGCGCTCCAGCTCTACGGATTCAGCGACGAGGTGGAACGGAACCTCTTCGAGAGGCTGATCTCCGTCTCGGGAATCGGGCCGCGGCTCGCGGTCGGGATCCTGAGCGGCGCCACCGCCTCGCGCGTGCGGGAGGCCATCGAGTCTGGGGACGCGGACTTCCTCGTCACGCTCCCCGGCGTGGGCAAGAAGCTCGCCTCGCGCCTCGTGGTGGAGCTGCGCGAGAAATTCACCCCCGCGGTGACCGTGACGACCCAGCCAGGAGCGGGAACGCCCGGCGCGCTCCAGGTCGGGATCGCGGGGGACGCAGCGGCGGCGCTGGTCTCGCTCGGCTTCACGCGGAGCGGGGCGGTCTCGGCTGTCCAGGAGGCGCTTCAGGATTTGGGCGCCAACGCGACCGTGGAGACCGTCATCCGGAAGGCGCTACAGCAGGGAGTTCGATAGGCGATGACGAAAGGCCCCGATAGGCGATGACGAAAAGCCCCAAGCCGAAGCCCTTGGCCCTGCCGGCGCCGATCGACCATGAGCGGATCACGGACCCCGGGCCGATCGGGGGCGAGCGGGACCTCGACCGGACGCTACGGCCGCAGCGCCTGGAGGAGTTCGTGGGGCAGGAGTCGCTCCGCGAGCAGCTCCGGATCGCGGTCGAGGCCGCCATGCAGCGCGGGGAGCCGCTCGACCACATCCTCCTGCACGGGCCGCCCGGGCTCGGCAAGACCACGCTCGCCTCGATCCTCGCGGCCGAGATGGAGGTGCCGATCGTCCAGACCTCCGGGCCCGTCCTCGAGCGCGCCGCCGATCTGGCCGGATTGCTCACGAACCTCGACCACCGAGCGGTCCTCTTCATCGACGAGATCCATCGCATGAATCCAGTCGTCGAGGAGTACCTCTATCCGGCGATCGAGGACTTCCGCCTCGACATCATGATCGACCGCGGCCCGAGCGCGCGGAGCGTTCGGATCGACTTGAAGCGGTTCACGTTGATCGGCGCGACGACCCGCACGGGGTTGTTGAGCGCGCCTTTGCGGGGCCGGTTCGGCCTGAGCGCGCGGCTCGACTACTACACGACCGGGGAGCTGACCCAGATCATCCGGCGGTCGGCGCAGATCTTGAAGGTGCCGATCGACGCGGCCGGCGCCCGGGAGTTGGCGGCGCGCTCGCGGGGCACGCCCCGCGTTGGGAACCGATTGTTGCGGCGCGTGCGCGATTACGCCGAGACGCGCGCGCAGGGGAAGATCACCGAGGAGGTCGCGCGGGCCGGGCTCAAATTGCTGGAGGTCGACGCGCGCGGGCTCGACGACATGGACCGCCGCATGCTCGAGGCGATCGTGGTGAAGTATGGCGGAGGTCCGGTCGGGCTTTCGACGATCGCGGTCGTCGTAGGCGAGGAGCCCGGGACGCTAGAGGACGTCTACGAGCCCTACCTGATCCAGGAAGGCTTCCTGAAGCGTACCGCACGCGGCCGCGAAGCCACCGATCTCGCCTTCACGCACCTCGGCTTGTCGCCGCCGGATCGGGGAGGCGCCGGTGGAGCGGGGTCCGCTCCCGGGAGCCCGAAGGAGCCCGAAGAAGGCTCGGAGCCGCCGCAGAAGACGCTGTTCTGAAAGTGGATTTCGTTGTGAAACAAATCGCCCCACCCGGTGCCAACCGAGTGGGGCGTCTTGCTTTTACGCAGTATTTCGGCGCAACGGCTTGCGCCCGGGTCGGGTCAGCTCGCCGTAACGTGAACATCCTTGGCAGCCGCTTGGATTAGCGCGGCCACGGCTTGCGGCTTCGAGACATAGATTGCGTGGCTGCCCTTCTCCTCGACAACAGTCGAGCCGGCCCTCATGGACATAGCCCGCTGGGCCGCGGGCGGGATCATCTTGTCCTCGGTAGACACCAAGTACCAGCTCGGCTTGGTTTTCCACGCCGCCTCGGTGATCGCTCCGCCGAGAGCCTCCACCCCCCACGGAACCTGCGAGTCGGCCATGAACGCGGCCTTCTCCTCGTCCACGTCCGCTGCGAAGGAGGCGCGGAACTTCGCCTTGTCGAGGAACAGATACCCATTCCGCGGCGCTTGGATGGGCGGCACAGGAGCACCGGGCGGCGGATTCTTGATCAGAGCATCCACGGACTCGCCCTTGTCCGGAGCGAAGGCGGCGATGTAAACGAGGCCGGCGACCCTCGGGTCGTTGCCGGCCTCGGTGATCACAACTCCACCGTAGGAGTGGCCGACCAGAATATCGGGGCCGTCCAACGTATCCAGGACGAGCTTGGTGGCCGCCACGTCGCCGGCAAGCGACACCGTCGGGTTCTGAACAATGGCGACATTGTAGCCGTCCTTCCTGAGGATATTGTATGTACCCTCCCAGCCCGAGCCGTCGACGAAGCCTCCGTGCACGAGCACGACGTTCAACCCTTTCGTTCCAGCCATGACGACCTCCCCTGAGTGCGAGCAACCAGACCCCCCGCCCCGCACCGCCACGCAATTCCGAGCTTGCCAACTGCGCTCGGCACGCTACGCCTTGGTCCCTGGATGGTCAAGTTCCTCCCCCCGAGCCGCGGAAGGCAGTTATGCTCGGCTTTCTTGAAAACCTCCGATTTCGATTACGAGCTTCCACCCGAGCTGATCGCGCAGCGGCCCGCCGCGAGCCGTGATGGCTCGCGGCTTCTCGTTTTGGACCGCGCGTCCGGCGCGATTCGGCACATGGCGTTCCGGGATCTGCCGGGGTTGCTGCTGGCGGGCGATCTTCTGGTGGTCAACGACACCCGCGTGATCCCGGCCCGGCTATTCGGCACCGCCCTCGCCGACCGCGAAATCGAGATACTCCTCCTCCGCGAGGAGCCGGCGGTCGCCCCCGAGCGAATCTGGTCGGCGCTGGCGCGGCCGGCGCGGGCGCTCCACCCCGGCTCCCAGCTCACCTTCGTCGATCCTTCATACGCCGCCCTCGTCGTAGGCACCGGCGAGCGAGGCATGCGCCACATCTCCTTCCGGCCGACCCGCCCCGATGCGCCGCCCTTCGAGGCTTGGCTCTCGCGCATCGGGCACGTGCCACTCCCGCCCTATATCGAGCGCGCGGACGAGCCTGAGGACCGCGAGCGGTACCAGACGATCTTCGCGCGCGAGGCGGGTTCGGTTGCGGCGCCGACCGCGGGGCTCCACTTCACGGGCGAGACCGTAGCCTCGATGCACGCTCGCGGCATCGGCACGGCCACGGTAACGCTCCACGTCGGCGCCGGCACGTTCCGGCCCGTGGCGACCGAAAATCCGGCCGATCACGTCCTCGACCCGGAGCCGTACCGCGTGCCCCCCGAAACCGCCGCCGCGATTCGCTCCAATCCGGCCCGCATCATCGCCGTCGGGACGACTTCGGTCCGAAGCCTCGAATCGTGGGCGCTGGAAAACCGGCCCGACGACGGCGGCTGGCGCGAGACCGGCCTTTTCATCCTCCCGCCGTTCGAATTCCGCGTCGTGACCGCGCTCATCACGAACTTCCACCTTCCGCGCTCGGGTCTGCTCATGCTCGTCTCCGCGTTCGCGGGGCGCGATCATGTGCTCGCGGCGTACCGGGAGGCGGTGCGCGAGAGCTACCGCTTCTATTCCTATGGAGACGCGATGCTCGTGATCTGACCGCCGACCCACCCAATCCGGCCGACCCACCGCCAAGCCATCCGGCTTCGTTCTGCACGGCGCCTCGCATTTCGCTCAAGTTTTCGCCATGTCTGCCGATATTTCCCGCAAAGATTCCCCGCCGAATCTCTCCCGTAATTCCCACTAAAACGACAACTTAGCACCTTCGTGTCCGAGTGGCTCGAAACGGGCACGCGCATTGCCTTTTGCCGCCATGAGGAGAGGCCAACGAGGGCGTCCCAAGAGGCTTACGGCGGCGCCCAGGGAAGCGTCAGGGAGGGATCCGACGATGACACGCGCCAGGACGCGCACCAAGCGGAGCAACCGAAACCGCCGCGAAAACGAGGACCGAGTGACGGTCGTCGATGAGATCCGGAATCGCAGATACCTCGCATTCGTTCGCGCCATCGTCGGCGCCGCGAGAACTCGCAACTCGTCTCGGTAGGGGGGAGCCGTCGCCGTGTCACGCCTGCTGACTCCAGAAGAGCTGAAAGCGCTCCGCGCCGTGGATCCGTATATCCCGGCGCCGACGGAGCGATT
>VBOZ01000033.1:0-41572 GCA_005893305.1 Candidatus Eisenbacteria bacterium
ACCAACCAGGAGACCCGCTTCTATCCCTACCAGCTTCGTGTCAGCTTCGGCGGCTCCCCCGAGATCCTCCGCTACGCCGGGAAGGCTGACATAACATTTAGGAGGGGGAACGACGGGCAGTGGAGGATCACGGATTGGGTAGACCACCGCAGCACCGTGACTGACTCCACCTGGGGCCTCCTGAGGGCTGACCACCCCTAATTTCAGCGCCATCGCGCGCGAAACGTGGACCCTGCGCAACGGCTCTGGGGTTGACTTTAGACGTCCGTAGAGGTAGTATAAATGGAGCCGGTTACGCACCCCGAAGAGGTCTCTCCGATTCTGGCTCAGGCTCCCCTCAACAACCGACGCGACGGTGGCAACATGTTGCGGTTCACTGCCTTGGCGGGAGTGTTAGTGCTTCTGGCGGTCGTCGTCGCGGGCTGCGGCATTTTCGATCCCAAGAGGAGTTCGGGCAAACCCCCCGAGCTTCCCCCAGAATACGAAATTCCGTTCTATCCCGGGGCCGTTCTGAGCAACCTGGAGATGGCCTACTCCCACCGGGACAGCGTCGGTTACAAGGCCCTCTACGACTCGAGCTACGTGGGGACGTCCCAGGACCTGAACGATCCGCCAGGGACCACGCCCATCTCGCTCACATACGCCGACGAGGTGGCTCACGTCGCCAGGCTGGCGAGCAAGCCGAGCATCACTTCTGCATACATGAACCTGGGTCCCCAATCGAGTTGGACCCGGCTTGAGTCGAACGATCCATCGCACCCCGAGTGGGCTGTGATCCAGATCGCAGGCGCGAGCCTCACTGTTCGAGTCACGGAAGGGACCGACGAGTACGTGGCCACCGGATCAACTGAGTTCTTCGAATTCGCGTTCAAGCCCACGACGCCCGCTCCAATTTCTACCACGGACACGCTCTGGAATATCGTGAGGTGGAGGGAAACCAGAGCCGAGGGCCCCTGAGCGGCCCCCGTCCCTCGAATCTAGCCACCCCCCGCTCCCCCCGCCCGCCTTGACACCCCCTTCCGCCCGCCCCTAGACCCGGTCCGGAGTCCCTTCGAGACTGCGGCTCACCCGGCGACCCCGAGACACCCGAGAACCTTTGGCCCGAAAATCACGCAAGGCAGCCCGCCGCGGCGGCATGCCGTCCCGTTGGCTCTGGATCGCGGGGGCCGTCCTCCTGATTACGATCGTGCTCCTGGTTGGGCGCCGTGACCGTCCATCTCTCTTTCAACCCTCCAAGCTCGACCGCTCGGCCGGTGCCCAGGCCGACTCCCGCCGCAGCGACGCCGACCGTTCGGCCACGCTGGTCATCGACTCGGATTGGGACAGGCTCCGTCTCCGGATCTCTTCCGAGTTTCTGCGCGTCTTCCGGCCGGGCGACCGCGCCGCGCTCAACCGCCTGACCAGCCGCACCCTGCGGGGCGCGCTCGAGGAGATCGGCATCAGCCGCGAGCTGATCGACGAGCGCCCGGGGACTGCGGCCGCGGCGGGGGTCGGCCGCGCGCCGGTCCAGTGGAAGATCCAGGTTCCGCCCCGCGCCTCCCTCTTCCGCATCAACGACGCGGTGACCCAGGCGATCCTGACCCTGGGCGGGCGCGTCGTCCGCGGCGTCGAGCGGCCCGCGCAAACCGCCGGGGTCGCGCTCGACCTGCGAGTGGGATACGGCGATCGCGTCACGCACGCGATCGTAATCGAGCCGAACCCGGCGATCGCCGATGCGGGAACGCAGATCGCGTTCATCGTTCTCGACCTGAACCAGGACTCCGAGCCCCTCTTCCGGGCCTTCCTCGAGAGCCCGATTCCCCTTACGTTCGCCCTGCGCCCGGGGCAGCCGCGCGTCTCTCGCACCGCCAAGGAAATCCGGGAGGCCGATCGGGAGGTATTCGTGCAGCTCCCGATGGAGCCGATCGGCTACCCCAAAGTCGATCCGGGGAAGGACGCGATCCTCCTCGACCTCTCCAGGGTGGAGATCGAGGACCGTATCAACCGCTGCCTCGCCTCCGTCGGCTCGGCGCGAGGGATCATCACCCGGATGGGCGGCGCGGCGGTCAACGATCCGGACGTGATGCGCGCGGTCCTGGGCGAGGTGAAGCGGAGGGATCTGCTCTTCGTCGACGCGCACGGCGGGGGACCGACGCTGGTCGAGGAGATGGGCGAGGAAATGGGAGTCAAGACTCTGACCCTGGGCGGCACGCTCGACATCAGCGGGGCGAACGCGGCCGGCATCCGCGCGCGGCTCCGGCAGCTGCTCACGACCGCGGCGCAGCGTGGGACGCTCGTCGTCAGCTTCAAGGCGAGCATATTGACGCTGGGTGTGATCGAGTCGGAGCGGGCCAGTCTCGCCGAGCAGGGGATCGAGATCGTGCCGGCGTCGAAGCTGGTCCTCTGATGACGTCGATCGGATGGCGCCGATCGTGATGGCACCGAACGGCCGGGGCCCGCGATGAAGGCCGAGCTCAGCGTCAACGTCGACCACGTCGCCACGCTCCGTAATGCCCGCGGCGGCGACGAGCCCGATCCGGTCCGCGCCGCCGCCTTGGCGCTCGACGCGGGAGCCGCGGGAGTCACCGTCCACCTGCGCGAGGATCGCCGCCACATCCGGGACGACGATCTGACGCGGATTCGAGCGCTCCGCCGCGGCGTCCTCAATCTGGAGATGGCACTCACCGACGAGATGGTCGGGATCGCGCTCGCGATCCATCCGGACCGCGCCACACTTGTGCCCGAGCGAAGGGCCGAGCTCACCACGGAAGGAGGGCTCGATCTGAGCCGGGACGCGGAGGCGTTCGCCGCCCGGTGCGGCCGGCTGGTCGAGGCCGGGATCCCGGTCAGCCTCTTCCTCGATCCGGACGAGAGCATCGCCGAGGCGGCCGTCCGAACGAAGGCCACGATCGTGGAGATCCACACCGGCCACTACGCGAACGCGCGGGGCGCCGACAGCGTCGATCGCGAGCTCACGCGGATCGAGCGCGCGGCCCGGCGCTTCCACGAAGTCGGCCTCAGGCCCCACGCGGGACACGGCCTCAACGTCGTCAACATCCGCGCGCTGCTCAAGCGATATCCGTTCCGCGAGCTCTCCATCGGACACTCGATCATCGCGCGCGCGATCGAGGTGGGGATGGCCAAGTCCGTGCGCGAGATGATCGCCGCGATCGAGGCCGCTTAGGAACACTCGCTACCGCTTTACGTTCCCCCCGAAACCGGCTGTAACCCCGAAGTCAGTGCGTCGAAACAACCCCGTCACGCCGCGGCGATATCCTCCCCGCCTTGATGCATGTAGCGACTGAATTTGTCGCATCCACGGCGGAAGGCAGCGCGCCGGTACGCCACACGCACCTCACCGGAGGACGGACACCTATGTCACGCAGCTTTCGGTTCGCACCACTCATGCTGACCGCGCTCGCCTGGGCTGCATTCACAGGCTCCGCTCGGGCCGAGGAGGGAGCACTGGCCGTGGCGCTCTCGGAGCAGGCCGCCACGCGGGCAACGGCGGTCAGCACGCCCGAGATCGCCGCTCCGGTCGGCGTGAGCGCGATCGCGGATCAGGCAATCACGATCCAGGCCGACGCCACCGACCCGAATGCGGGAGACATCCTGACCATCACCCAGTCGGGCGCCCCCGCGAGCCTCGTTTTCTCGCACACGCCCGACGTGTCGCCCGTTTCGGCGACTCTGAGCGGGACGCTGACCGCCGCTGATGTCGGTACCTACAACATCCTCTGGGAAGTATCGGACGGGACCTTCTCCGCTTCCGCGTCGACCGCCCTGGACGTGACCGCGAATCACGATCCCACGATCGACGCCCCCGCGACCTACCTGGGCGCGGCCACGATCGATATGAGCTTCCCCGTCACGGTATCGGACCCGGATAACGACCGGGTCAACTCCATCGCCGCGACGCCGCTCCCTTCAGGGGCGACCTTCACCGTCAACGCCCTTCGGACCTCCGGCGAGTTTCACTGGGTCCCCGCCGTCGGCCAGGAAGGCGACTACAGCGTGACCTTCGCGGTGGCATCCGGATCGCCGGAGCGCACCGCCTCAGCCGTGACCGCGATCCACGTCATGACGCAGGATCATCCGCCGATCGTGAACTCGCCTGGCACCGTGAACGCGGTCGCGGGCCTTCCCATCTCGGTCACTGCGACTGCCTCGGACCCTGACGGGGACCCGATCACGGAGTTCGTTGCAGAGGGCACGCAGAGCACCGACCTCCCGGCCGGGGCGGTGTTCACGACCAATGCCTCCAATACCGCGGGCACGCTCGACTGGACGCCCACCCTCTCGCAGATCGGCAACGTGGGCATCAACATCATCGCGCGCTCCGGTGTGGTTCCGACCTCCGGCCAGATCGGGCTTCGCACGGTCAAGGTAACGAGAATCGTGGTGAGGGCCGATCGGGCTCCGGTCGTCACGGCGCCGGCGACGGTGTCGGCGATGGAGGGAAGCCTGCTCACGGTCAACGTCACGGCCTCCGATCCGGACGCCCAGACACCGATCGCCTCGCTCACGGCGGCACCGCTCCCTCTGGGCGCGGCCTTCTCGTCCAATCCCGCTCATACGTCGGGGACCCTCAGCTGGACCCCGGATTTCTCGCAAGGCGGCACGTACAACGTCGTGTTCACCGCGGCGAACGCCTTAACGGGCACCGCGACGACATCGATCGTCGTGGGGAATCAGAATCGCGCGCCGAGCGCGAATGCCGGTGGTCCTTATAACGGAACGGCAGGGGCCATGGTGAGCTTCAACGGCTCGGGCTCCTCCGACCCGGACGGCGACGTGTTGACCTACGCTTGGGGCTTCGGCGATAGCCATACCGGCAGCGGCGCGAACCCCTCGCATGCGTATGCCGCGGGCAGCACCTACAACGTGACGCTTCACGTGACGGACCCGGGCGCTCTCTTCGACGACGCCGCCACGACGGCGACCATCGTGTCCCAAGTTAGCGCCGAGATTCTCCTTGAGAGCTTCGGGTCGACGATCGATGTGAGAAAGACGGGTAACCGGTTCACGAAGATCGGCCTGGAGGAGACGACGTTCCCCTATACGGATCTGATCCCGAGCTCGATCCGAGTCTCGACCACCTTCCCGAATTCGGGATTCGTCACCGAATGCGCCGCGGACCCGAGGAGCTTCGTGAGCGGCGACCTGAACGCAAACGGAATCCCTGATATCGACATTCGCTTCGGGAACAAATGCCTCGCGAACCTATTCAATAACGTTCCGGACAACACCCTCGCAACGGTCGTGATCACGGGCCAGTTCTCGCCCTCCGGCATCACGGTCCCGCTTCAGGCCCAGCGCGACCTGACGGTCCGGGTGAAGCACCGCACCAGCCCCATCCTCGCCAGCGCTTCTCCGAATCCGTTCAACCCGGAAACCGCGATCTCCTACACGGTCATGAATCCGGGCTCGGTCACGATCAAGGTGTACTCGGTGGATGGCCGCCTCGTCCGGACGCTGAAGCAGGGCGAGTCGTCGGGCGCCGGAACCTACGAAGTGACGTGGAACGGCACCGACGACACGGGGCACCACGTTTCCTCGGGCATCTACTTCGTGAAGTCGAGCCAAAGGGCCGGAACGGTCGAGACCTCCAACATCTTGAAGGTGACGTTGGCCAAGTAGCTTCGTAGAACGGTCCCGGGAGGACCTGCGCAGCGGCTGCGCGACGGCGTAACAGGGATGAGCGCTAACGGAAACAGGTTCGTTACAGCCGCTCCGTACGCTGCGCGGGTCATCTTCCGGCGGGATTCACTCAGACACGAAACTCGGCTGCGGACGATGACAACGAGGGAGACAACAATGATGCGAAGGATTCTGACGACCCTGGCTCTGATCGGGGCGACCATCGCCGTGGTGGACGGCGCCCTCGCGGCGAGCACGCCGGAGCGGATCGTCTTCGACGGGAACGTGCTCTGGAAGAATTCGCAGGACGGAACCACCCCGCTGCCGTGGGCGTCGGGC
The DNA here is from genome assembly GCA_005893305.1 of Candidatus Eisenbacteria bacterium. NCBI lineage: Bacteria > Candidatus Eiseniibacteriota > Candidatus Eiseniibacteriota bacterium. Next base: position 5,959 of record VBOZ01000033.1, read on the forward strand.
TCCGGCCCCTGCACCACTTCCGTGGCCATCACCTACACCACGACCGATCTGGGAACGTCGTTCTTCACCCATAACCGGACCAACATCGATCCGATGCTCGTGGATCCGTTCAATCAGACCAACCCTCGCTTCGACCCAACGATCACCAGCCCCGTCCGCTGCAAGTACCAGGGCGGCGCGGTGGTTTTGAACGTGACCTCGCTCGACCCGTTCTTCCAGCAGGTCGATTACGTCGGCGCGGTCCCAGCGCGCATCGCCGACCCGGCGTCGGATTGGACGACCGGATGGACCCTGGTCAACCGGTCCGGCGGGCTCGGACGGACGGACATCAACTATTCGAAGCCGGTGGTGACCCTGACCGGCCCCCAGACGGTGTCCGCGACGCTCTCCGCAACCAATAACTACCTGCTCCGCGGCAAGGTGGAATACGTGGCCGGCACGACCCTCACGATCCCGGCAGGCACCTACCTCTTCGGGGAGAAGGCCACGACCGGGTATCTCACCATCGATCGCGGGGCGAAGATCTTCGTCAACGGCACGAAGACCGCTCCGGTCGTTCTTACCAGCGATCAGGATCCGACGGTCGGCGCCATGGCCCCCGGCGATAACGGCGGGCTCGTGATCCACGGGCGGGCGATCGCCAACTGCGCCGACACCGCGCACGGCGATTCGTGCGTCTCGGAGGGAGGCGCCGGGTTCTACGGCGGCGCGAACGACGACGACAACAGCGGCGCCATCAAGTACATGCGGATCGAGTACTCGGGCAAGGTGATCAGCCCCGATAACGAGCTCAACTCGCTCACGATGAACGCCGTGGGCCGGGGGACCTCGATCGAGTACGTGCAGACGCTCGAGGGGAGCGATGACGCATTCGAGTGGTTCGGCGGTACGGTGAATGCCAGTCACTTGGTCGGGATCGGCGGAGGGGACGACGGGCTGGATTGGCAGCTGGGCTACCGCGGTCGCGTGCAGTTTGCGGTCATACAGCAGACGCCGCTGGAACCGGACAAGGGAATCGAGGCCGACAACAGCGAATTCAATTTCGCGGCCCCGAACCGGTCGAATCCCATCTTCTCGAATATCACGCTCATCGGGACGAATCCCCCCACCCCCGGGCTGGGGAGCACGAACATCGGCGTCCACCTCCGGCGCGGCACGGCCGGAACCATCGTGAACAGCATCATCCTCGGCTTCCGGGGACCGGGCCTGACCCGGAGACGTTCGCGAATTGCCCCGGCACGGCCCCGGCCGTGTACTGCACGCCCACGATCTCCGCCGTCGATGAGTCGCCGCTCAACAAGCGGGGGATCTACATGGCCACGAGCCCGAACCCGCTCAACGCGTCGACGCAGGTTCTGCTCGGCATGCCGGCGGATCGCCAGCACGTTTTGGCGCGGGTATTCGATGTCCGGGGTCGTCTGGTCAAGACACTCGCCGAGGGTCCGATGACCAAAGGCATCCACATGCTCACGTGGAGTCCTCCGCGCAACCTTCCGACAGGCTCGTACTACCTCCGCGTCGAGTCGGAGGGGGGCCTCCATACGAGCAGCAAGCTGATCTTGGTGAGGTAGCGCGATCGCCAATCTCGCACGTAGAGTGTTGCGCGCATGGGAGCGGCCCCTCCGGGGGTCGCTCCTTTGGCTCGTTTTGCTCTGCGGGCTCTCGGCGGCTCTTCCCCGGGCCGCCTGGCCCCAAGCGGATTCGACGAACGGCGTCATCCTAGGGGTCGTGCTGGATCAGGAAGATCGCCAGCCGATGCCCAACGCGCGCGTGGGAATCTACCGGGTGCTCCCTGCCGACTCGGAGTGGACGATGGTGAAGGGCGCGCTTACCGGCCCGGACGGCTCCTTCCGATTCGAGGTGCCCCCCGCGACCTATCGCGCGATTTTCAACTACCAGTCTTACTCCGTGCTCGTTCGGGATGATGTCAAAGTCGTCGCGGGCGGCACGATCGACCTGACCGTCACCCTGACGCCGAAGCCCCTTCAGATCAAAGGCGTGGACGTGAAGGGACAGGAGCGGCAGAGCTCCGAGGCGACATCCCTCGTCAAGCAGAAGAAAGCCGAATACGTCACCGACGCGATCACCTCGGAGCAGATCTCGAAGTCAACCGATTCGAACGCCGCGGAAGCGCTGCAGCGGGTCACGGGCCTCTCGGTGGTCGGAGGCCGCTACGTGTACGTCCGGGGCCTCGGAGAGAGGTATAGCTCCACGCAGGTGAACGGCGCGAGTGTCGGGACCCCGGAGCCCAACAAGAAGGTCGTACCGTTGGATGTCTTCCCCTCAGGCTCACTCGATAACATCGTCGTGCAGAAAACCTACACGCCCGATCAGGAGGGCGAGTTCGCCGGCGGCGTGATCGATTTGAACACCCGCGACCGCACGGAAGGAAAGAGCGTCTCGCAGAACATCACCATGGGCTACTCCGCGAGCGTGTTGGATCGAAAGTTTCTGACGTACAAAGGCGGGGGCCTCGACTTCCTCGGGTTCGACGACGGGGCACGCAGCTATCCTGACTTTTTCAAGAAATTGGCCGGCGAGCGGCGGGTAGTACAACGAGGCGTCTTCGGCGGGGACGGCTTTACTCGGGAGGAAGTGCAGGCTCTGGGGAGGTCCTTCAACAAGACGTATAGCCCGGAGCGGACCGGAGGCAAGCCGAATTACAGCTACGCGGGGAGCTATGGCCGGGGCTTCAGCTTCTTAGGCAAGCAGGTCGGTGTCTTAGCGGCGCTCACGCTCAGCAACAGCTTCACGACGCTGGACCGCGACAACAACGCCTACTCCGGCACGAGCGCGAGGCTGACGCCGCTCTATCTGTACAAGGTCGCCGAGTCCAAGGCAAACGTTCTGGGGGGCGCGATCACCAACCTCAGCCTTCGGCTGAGCGAGTCGCATTCCATCCAGTTCCGCGGCCTCTACACGCGGAGCGCCGAGGACAATGCGCGCGTGATGCAGGGCCCCAATTTCAATTTCGGCACCGATCTGGTTCGGATCTCGAGCCTCGATTACATCCAGCGGGGGCTCTTTCTGGGGGTCCTGAGCGGCACGCACGGCTTCCACGCCTTGGGCGACCTCCAGGCCGACTGGCGGGCCAGCTACTCGGAGGCGGCGCGCGGGGAGCCGGATCGACGCGAATCGATCTATGAGTCGGATGGACGCGGTGGGGTGCAGCTCTCCGGGCGCGCGTCGATTCCGCTCACGCGAACCTTCGGCGATATGAATGAATACGACCGCGCCGCGGCCGGAAGCCTGGCGCGGTCCGTCCATCTCTGGGAGGGCCGCGACCTCAAGTTGAAGATCGGCGGCGCGTACCGGAGCAAGAATCGCCTCTCGTCGTTCCGGCGCCTCGGGTTCCGGCTCGGATCACAGGGTCGGAGCCAGCTCGATCTCTCGCTGCCCCCGGAATCCTTGATCGTGGACGAGAACATCAAACCCGGATTTTTCGAGCTTCAAGAGGAGACGCGCGAAAACGATACCTATCGGGCCTCCCAGCAGATCCGCGCCGGCTACGGCATGGCGACGATTCCGGTTCTCGCGAAGCTCGAGATTCTCGCTGGGGCCCGCGTCGAGGACTCGCGCCAATTCGTCGAGGCCAAGAGCCCGTTTGTCACCACCGTGGCCCCCGTGGACGTCGCGCTGAAGGACGAGGACCTCCTGCCCGCCCTGAACGCGACCTACCGACTGAGTGACCGGATGAACGCGCGCGGCGGGTACAGCGTGACCGTTTCGCGGCCCGAGCTGCGGGAGATGAGCCCCTTCGACATCTACGACTACGAGACCGGCTATTCCGAGATCGGGAATCCGGAGATCAAGTCCACGCGTATCCAAAACTACGACGCGCGATGGGAGTTCTTCCCCGGCACGCGCGAGCTTCTGGCGGTGAGCGGCTTTCGGAAGGTCCTGTTCCAACCCATCGAGAACGTTGTCGAGGGCTCGAGCGGCGGCTACATCCTCTCACCCCGGAACGGACGCGACGGACGCCTCAGGGGGGTCGAGATCGAGACCCGCGTCGGCGTGAGAAGCATCTGGGACGCGCTCGACCGGGTCCTTCCGATTCCGGCCTCCTCGAGCACGCTCGACCATTGGGCCCTCAACTTCAACTACTGCCGGGTGGGGTCGAGCGTTCGCGTGCGGACCACGACGGACGCCGCTGGAATCCCTGTCTTTCGGAAGGGGCCGCTTCAGGGCCAATCCACGTACGCGCTCAACGCCGGCATCTATTACGGGGCCTCGGCGATTCAAGGATCGATCATGTTGAGCCGGTTCGGCCAACGCCTCGCGCAGGTCGGAGCCGGCGCCTACCCGAGCAGCTTGCCCGACATCTACGAGCATCCCCCCACCACTTTGGACATGACGATGACGAAAGGGCTCGGCTCCATGCTCACGCTCCGCCTCACCGCCGAGAACTTGCTCAACGATGCGACCGAGTTTCGACAGCTCGGGCTGGTCGTGCGTCGCTTCAACATCGGGCGCTCCTACTCACTCTCCCTGAACATCAAGGGCTAGGGGCCCGGCGAGTCGGTGAGTCGCTCGAGGCTGGTGACGCCCACACGCGTCGGCGTGGCCTTGGCGGTCGGGATCGCGGCGGTAGCGACCGCCTCGGCCCTGCTTGCGCCGTCGCGGCGGCCGGCCGCGACGCGGGCACCGGCCGCCAACGGGCAATCCGGAATCGACAATCCGCCGAATCCCAATCGAAACGTCAGGGCGGCATCCGCTGCCGCGCGTCAGGGCCCGATGGGGCGGAGGGTCACGGGATCCGCCTCCGGGATCGCGTTGCCTCGACTCCACTCGCCGCTCGAGCGGTCGCCTGGCTACTACCCGCCGGACGATCCCGAGTCGATGTCGGTTATCACGGGGCACCGGGACGCGCCGCTCGTCGATCTGGAGCTGACGGGTGGAGGCGCCTCCATCGATCAGCTCGGCAGGATGCTCGTCGCGGGGATCAACGCCCGGGACGAGGCGGCGCTCCACGCGCTGGGTGTGACTCGAAAGGAATTCGAAATCATTCTATGGAGGGAATTCCCGGAGAGCAGGCCGATAACCCACATCACGGCGGACGACGCATGGGAAATGGCGAGCATTCAGAGCCACGCCGGTGTCAGCCGCACGGCGGGAAGTTTCGGCGGTCGCAATCTCGAATTCATACGAATCGACTGCGGGCCGCCCATCCCGTACCGCAATTTCACGCTCCACCGCCAGGTGGAGATCGCCACGAAGGACCCCTCCACGTCCCAGGAGGTGCGCCTCAACTTCGCGCCTTCGTTCGTCGAGCGCCACGGCCGATTCAAGGTGCTCACGTTCAAGGATTGAGGGCCCCCGCGAGGATGAGGGTTCGCGAGGATTGAGCCCGACGCCGACGGCCTGCTCACCCCCAGGAACCGTAACCTCGAAGTGAAGAGCCCGAAATCGCATCGAAATCACCGTCGCGTAGTCTTCCCGGCAATGAGAGCGAAAACGATGTTTGCCCTCAAGGAGCGCGCCGGGGTTGCAGCCCACTCCGAACTTCATCCCGCCCCTCTTGCGGACCTCGGCGCCTCCTTTTCCACTTGGATCGAGACGGATCTCTACCTTGCCGCGCTGGTCGCTGCGTCCACGTCCTCGCCGTCGCCCGAAACTCCCACCCGTTCTTTGGACGTGCCCGGGGGATCGAGTGAAATCGACCGGACGGGCGATTCGGCGTGGCAGGGAAAAGTGTTGTTCCGCGTCCCCGGCGGCACGGCGCCGGACGGCGCAACGGGTGGCGGCTCGAGCCCGGGGTACACGTGGAGCTCAAGACTACGACGGAAGCTTCTCGCGCGGCGCCGACGACCGTCGTAACCCATGAACCCGAAATCGGAACGCCCGGGGGCTTGGCCCCCCCGGGCGGCCGCGCCATTTGGAGCGAGGCGCACCAGCCGCCTCCGACCTCCCGAACGGGCCCGCCAGCCCCTGACGCCCAGCCATGTTACGAACGTAACAATGAAGGCATGGGTCCGTAACATTTCGTTCACACGCCACCCCTATCTTTACGATAAGAACGCGGGAAAGAGAGCGGCCGGGGGAACGCCCCGGCGCGCGAACGAAACCCCGCCTCGAAGCCAGGGAGGTGTGATGAAGTTACGGAAGTGGTGGCTCGCCGGAGCCGTCGTGGTGGTCCTGGGCAGTAACGGGCTGGCCTTTGCACAGCAGGTGCCGGCTACGGAGCCGGATTTCCCGCGCGGGCGAATCAGCGGTTACCTGTTCGGGGATCTTTATTACAACGTGACCGGTGATCCCGTGCACACGTACAGCGGGTCGGGAGCCGACTTGGGCAAGGCGAACATCGACGGCGCGCCGGGCCTGATCGGAAAGGATCTGAATGGAATGCAAATACGCCGGATTTACTTCCAGGCGGACAATGACCTCTCCATCAAGTTCTCGACACGCTTCCGGCTCGAGGCGGACAGCAAGGCGCTCACCTCCGACGGGAAGATCGGTGTCTACGTGAAGGCGGCGTATCTCCAGGCCAAGAACGTCTACCCCGGCGGGACCTTCTTCGTCGGGATGATCCCGACCCCGATCTTCGAGACGGCGGAAGACCTCTGGGGCTACCGGTCGCTCGAGAAGACGATCGCCGATTTTCGCGGCCTCGCCAGCTCGGCCGACCTGGGAGCGGAGTTCAAGGGCAGCATCGACCCGGGGAAGAAGATCCAGTACGCCGCGATGATCGGAGACGGGACCGGCCAGAAGCCGGAGACCAACCGGTACAAGCGTGTCTACCTGGCGCTGCCCACGCGGCCGAACGATATGTTCCTTCTGGAGCCGTACGTCGACTACGAGGCCGGTCCGAACAACGAGGAGCACACTACCTACAAGGGCCTCGTGGGAGTCGATCACCGGCGCGGGACCTTGGGCGTGGAGGTCGTGGACCGGATCAACCATGTGGGCGGAGTGACCACCGAGCCGTTCGGGATCTCGGCGTACGCGCGGGGGCACGTCCATCCCAAGCTGGGATGGGTGGCCCGCTACGACCGGTGGCAGCCGAATACCCGCGCGGCGAACCGGATCGACACAGACATGTACATAGCGGGCCTTGACTGGGAGCCCTTCAAGGACGTCCACTTCATTCCGAACGTGGAATCCGCCCAGTATCGCGCGCGGGGCACGGCCTTGGCGCCGTCACATCACGACCTCCAAGCGCGCCTCACCGTCTACTATCGTTGGAGCAAGCCTTGAAGCTCGGAAATAACTGGAGGAACATCATGAAGATGAAAACGATCCTAAATCTGATGGGCCGCGCCGCGACGCCGGTCGCGCTTGTGGCGTCAATGGCGATGCTCAGCGCTTCGTTCGGCTGCGCCTGGGCCGACGTCAAGTTGACGGGTGCCGGGGCGACGTTCCCCTACCCGCTCTACTCGAAGTGGTTCGACATGTACAACAAGAAGACCGGAGTCGAGATCAACTATCAGTCGATCGGGAGCGGCGGCGGAATCCAGCAGGTCAAGGCCGGAACGGTCGACTTCGGCGCGAGCGACGCACCGCTGACGAACGCGCGGCTCAAGGAAATGCCGCGGAACGTGATCCACTTCCCGACCGTGGCGGGGGCCGTGGTTCTGGCGTACAACCTTCCGTCGGTGAAGGAGCCGATCCAGCTTACGCCGGATGCGGTCACCGGGATCTACCTAGGCAAGATCACCATGTGGAACGACAAGAGGATCGTGGCCGCGAACCCGGGTGTGGCGCTCCCCGGCGCGCCGATCCTGCCCGTCCATCGCTCGGACGGGAGCGGCACGACGTACATCTTTGTTTCCTATCTCTCCGCCGTGAGCCGGGAATGGAAGGATCTGGTCGGCGCGAACACTTCCGTGAGCTGGCCCGTGGGAATCGGCGGGAAGGGGAATGAGGGCGTCGCCGGGCTAATCCGACAAACCCCGAACTCGATCGGCTATGTCGAGCTGGCGTACGCGAAGCAGAATAACTTCACCGTCGCACGCGTCCAGAACAGCTCCGGCAAGTTCATCGAGCCGTCGCTGGCCTCGACCACGGCGGCGGCGGCGGGCGCGGCCGCGGCGCTCGCGAAGGATGTCCGCACCCCGATCGTCAACTCCCCGGCGCCCGACGCCTATCCGATCGCGGGGCTCACGTACCTCCTCGTTTACCAGGAGCAGAAGGACGATGCGAAGGCCAGGGCGCTGCGTGACTTCATCGCCTGGGCGAACACCGAGGGACAGGAAGTCGCGGAGACCCTCGATTACGCAAGATTGCCGGAGCCCGTGGTCCAGGTGAACGAAGCCAATCTCATGAAGCTCACGGTAAGGGGCAAGCCGATTGTCGCTTCAAAGTAGACGGCTCCCCGCGGACGAAATTTATCGGGGGCTTCTCCTCGCCGCCGCGACCAGCGTCTTCCTCGTCGTCGCCTTGATCGTCTTCGAGGCGGCGCGAGGGGCGGGGCTCTCGATCCGTACGTTCGGCTTTGGGTTCTTGACCGGCACCGACTGGGATCCGGTCGCGGACCACTACGGTGCCCTGCCGTACATCTACGGCACCGTCGTGACGTCGGCGATCGCCTTGATCCTGGCGGTCCCGGTCGGAATCGGCAGTGCCGTCTTCCTGGCGGAGCTCGCCCACCGGCGCGTCGGCTCCGCCGTCTCCTTCGTCATGGAGCTTCTCGCGGCGATCCCCAGCATCGTGTACGGCATCTGGGGCTTCTTCGTGCTGGCGCCTTTCCTTCGCGGTGCGATCGAGCCGTGGCTGATCCAGCACTTCGGATTTCTCCCGCTCTTTCGAGGGGCTCCCTTCGGCATCGGAATCCTGAACGCGGGAATCATCCTGGCGATCATGATCGTCCCGACCATCATCTCGATCTCGCGGGAGGTCCTGCTCGCGACGCCGCAATCCCTCCGCGAGGCGTCCTTGGCGCTCGGCGCCACGCGCGCCGAGGCCATCGGCGTGACTTTGGGCGCGGCGCGGCCGGGCATCCTCGGGTCCGTCATCCTCGCCCTCGGGCGCGCCCTTGGCGAGACGATGGCGGTGACCATGGTGATCGGCAACACCAACCGGATCACCGGCTCGATCCTCGATCCCGGCGCCACGATGGCCAGCGTGATCGCGAACGAGTTCACCGAGGCGACCGGGACGCTCTACCTCTCCGCGCTGATCGAGATCGCCCTGGTGCTCTTCGCGGTGACCATCGTCGTGAACGCGATCGCCCGCGTACTCGTCTACTGGGCGACGGGCGGAAAGCGTGAGGCCGTCGCGTGACGCGGGCCCGCTCCACCGCGGCCGCCGCCGCCGTCGTTCGCTCCGCCGGTGGCGGCTTCCTGCGCGTCCGGCGGAACCTCTGGGACCGGCTCGTCGTGGTGGCCTGCTACATGTCGGTCGCCCTCGTTCTTCTTCCGCTCGCCCTCATCATCTGGCACCTGCTGGCGCATGGAATCTCGGGGCTGTCGATCAAGTTCTTCACCCACATGCCCGCGCCGGTCGGCGAGGCGGGTGGGGGCATGGCGAACGCGATCGTGGGGACGCTCATCGTGGTAACGGCGGGCGCGGTCATCGCGGTTCCGCTCGGCATCGCGGCGGGCGTCTACTTGGCCGAGTTCGGCCGCAACCCCTTCGCCGGGATGGTCCGGTATACGACCGATCTCCTGAGCGGCGTTCCGTCGATCGTCGTCGGGGTCGCCGCGTACGGCCTGGTGGTCTTGTCGATGGGGCGTTTCTCCGCCATCGCGGGCGGCGTGGCCCTCGGGATTCTCATGCTGCCGACGGTCATCCGCTCGACCGAGGAGATGGTGCGCCTCGTGCCGCAGTCGTACCGCCACGCCGCGCTCGCGCTGGGGGCGCCCCGCTGGAAAGTCACGCAGCAGGTGGTGTTGCCGGCCGCCCGCGCGGGGATCGTCACGGCCAGCATGCTCGCGGTCGCTCGGGCCGCGGGCGAGACCGCTCCGCTCCTCTTCACCGCGCTGGGCAATCGATTCTGGTCGACGAAGCTCGACCAGCCGATCGCCACGCTGCCCGTGTTCATCTACGACTACGCTCGGGCTCCCTACGACGATTGGAACAGGCAGGCGTGGACCGGCGCGCTGGTCCTCGTTCTGGTGGTGACGCTGATCTCGGGGGTGCTGCGGGTTACGGCGAGGCGGGTCCGGAGCCGGTAGCGGCGTCGATCGGGTGATCCTCGGCGTGGTGCTTGATGACCCGCGCCTCCGTCACGAAGATAGCCTCCTCCGCGATGTTCGTCGCCAGATCGGCGACCCGCTCCAGATTACGGCTCACCAAGACCAGCTCGAGAGACCGCGGCACGGTTTCCGGATCGTGCAGCATGGCGCTCACGAGCTTCGCGTGGATCTGCGCCTTCAACGTATCGATCTCCGCGTCGCGCTGGCAGATCTGGCGCGCCAGCGTCGGGTTCCCGGAGAGCCACGCGGAAACCGAGTCGCGGAGCATCGCGATCGTGCGGTCCGCCATGCGCGAAAGCTCTTCGATCGGCTTCCCTTGCGGAAGGCCGCTCAGCTTGGTGGCGCTCTGCGCGATGTTCACGGCGTGGTCGCCGATCCGCTCGAGGCAGCTCGAGACCCGGATCGCCGCCACGAGAAACCGTAAATCGCGCGCGACCGGCTGCTGGAGACCCAGGAATCGCAGGCATTGGCTCTCGACCTCGACCTCGAGCCGGTCGATTGCCGCGTCCTCGGCGACCACTTCCTTGGCGAGATTCGGATTCCGGGTCTTGAGCGCCTCCATCGACTTCGTGAGGGCGGTCTCCGCCCGGCCCGCCATCTCGCTCAGGCGGTCGTGCAGTATTTCGAGATCGTGGTGAAAGTGCCGTTCCATTTATCCAAACCTTCCGGTGATGTAATCCTCTGTGAGGCGCTCGCGCGGCTGCGTGAACAGAAGCTGCGTCGACCCCGTTTCGACGAGGCGCCCCGACATCAAGAACGCCGTGCGATCGGAGACTCGCGCCGCCTGCTGCATATTATGAGTCACGACCGCGATCGTCACACTCGATTTGATCGCGACCAGAAGCTCCTCGATCTTCGCGGTGGCCGTCGGATCGAGCGCCGAAGCGGGCTCGTCCAGGAGCAGCACCTCGGGCTCGACCGCCAAGGCTCGCGCGATGCAGAGCCGCTGCTGCTGTCCGCCCGAAAGGCTCAAGGCGGATCGATTGAGCCGATCCTTCACCTCGGACCAGAGGGCGGCCCTCGTGAGCGCGGACTCCACCAGCTCCTCCAGCCGCGCCTTCGAGCCCACGCCCAGGAGCTTGGGACCGTACGAGACGTTCTGGAAGATCGTCATCGGGAACGGATTCGCCCGCTGGAACACCATCCCCACGCGGCGACGCAGCTGCACGAGATCGGTTCCGGTCTGAAGCACGTCGTGTCCGTGAAAACGGGCGGTGCCGGCGTACCGCACCGGCGGGAAGAGATCGTTCATCCGGTTGAAGCAGCGCAAGAGCGGCAGCCGGACGGTCCGATGATCGCGGTGATCTCGTGCTGGCGAATGTCCAGATCGATCGCGTTGAGCGTCTGGTTGGCGCCGTACCAGAGCGAAAGCCCTCGCGCCTCGAGGACCGCGCACCCGTCCTCGGTGCCGGGAGAATCCGGCTCGCCACGCCTCGCCTCCACGGCGACGCCAGGCCGGCCCGAGAGGCCGGGCCGCACGGCGTGCGATGAGGCCGGCAGGTCGGACCCTTCTAGCTCGTCGTTCACCGACTCCTCCGGCGGGAGGGTGGCGGTGTCATGGCGAGGATCGTGCCGATCGGACATCGTGTGCTCCATTCAAGGGCTTCCGCATCGCTAATTTCCAACCTGAGCCTAGACCGTCCGCGCCGGGCGGGCAATAACGCCGATATTACAATCCGGTTACGAGCGGAGATGGGGGCCATCGGGCGAAATCTCAAACCAGAACGAGCTGCCCTCTCCCACCTTACTGTCGACGCCCACGCGCCCCCCGTGCAGCTGAATCGCGTGTTTCACGATCGCGAGCCCCAGGCCCGTCCCCCCCAGGGCCCGCGACCGCCCTTGGTCGACCCGGTAAAAGCGTTCGAAAAGCCGCGGCAGATGCTCGGGCTCGATGCCCCTGCCGGTGTCGGAGACGCTCACCCGAATCGCCGACGAGGTCCGTTCCACGCGGAGCGTGACCACGCCCGTGTCGGTGTACTTGACCGCATTGTCGAGGAGGTTCCGAAGCGCGACCTCGATCCGCTTGCGATCGACCCGGGCGCGGATCCCGGGGCGGGCCTCCACCTCCAGCCTGAGCCCACGCCGTGCCGCCAAATCCTCGAACGTCGACGCGATGTCCCGGACGATCGCCGAGGCATCCCAGTCCTTGAGGTCGAGCGGCGCGTCGGGGCGCTCGAGGTCGGCCAGCTGGAGGAGATCCTCCACCAAGGCCTCGAGCCGCTCGGCTTGGGTGCGGATCGTCTCGACGAACCGCGCCCGATTCGGCTCGTCCTCGAGCCCGCCCGAGAGCAGCGTCTCGGCGTAACCGCGAATCGAGGTCAGCGGCGTTTTCAGCTCGTGGGAGACGTTGGCCACGAACTCCCTTCTTAGATTCGCCATCAGCCGTTCCGGTCTCAAGTCCTCGATCGAGAGAAGCCACGCCCGCGGACCTCCCTCTCCCCGGACCGGCACGACGGAGACCTCGTACTCGCTCCGTTCTTCGACGTAAATCGAGATCTCCCGGATGACCCCTGAGCCCGACCGGATCGCTTCCTCGGCCACCTCCTCCAGCACGGGCTGCCGCGCGGCGGCGAGGCGGGGCCCCCCCGTGGGACGCTCGATTCCGACGATCGACCAGAATCGAGGGTTCGCGTGATGGATCGTCAGATCGCTCGAAAGGAGCGCGATCCCCTGCCTCAAATTGCCCAGCACCGCTTCACCCGCGTCCCGCTCGCGCCTGAGCTCTTCGAGCTTCTCCTCGAAGCGCGCCGCGACCGCGTTCAGGCTTCGGCCCAAGGCGGCCAGCTCGTCGTGCGAATCGACGGGGACGCGCACGCCGGGTTCGCCTAGTCCCAGGGCATCCGCGGAGGCGCGGAGCGACTCGAGCCGATGATCCACTTGTCTGAGGAGGAGGTAGGAGCCAAAGGCGACCGGGACTAGAAGCACTGCGAGGACGACCCACATGTAGATGTTGAATTCCGCCGAGCGGTTCTCCAGAACGAAGCCGGCGATGAGGAGGGAGCTGGCGACGAGGACCAAGAAGGAGCCGAAGAGCCGGCCGGAAAACGAGGTCACGGCCACACACTACCACCAACGGCGCGCTCCGGTCCCTGCTCGGGCTCGGAGGGCCGATCAGGCCTTGGGAATCTCCGCGGAGTAGCCGACGCCGGTCACGGTGCGGATCAGCTTGGAGTCCTTCCCCAGCTTGGAGCGGAGGCGGCGGACGTGGACGTCGACGGTCCGCGTCTCGCCGAAATAGCCTAGCCCCCAGACTTTGTCGAGAAGCTGCTCCCTCGAGAAGACGCGCCCGGGGCGCTGAAGCAGGTACTCGAGCAGCCGGAACTCAGTCGGCGTGAGGTGAATCTCACGCGAGTGGAGCAGGACCTGGTGCCGCTCCCGGTCGAGCTGGAACGGCCCGATCTTGGTGGGCGCCGCGGCCTCGTCTCCGCGCGTGCGGCGAAGGATCGCCCCGACGCGGGCGACCAACTCTTTGGGTGAGAACGGTTTTGTCAGGTAATCGTCGGCGCCGCGCTCGAATCCCACGAGCTTGTCCATCTCGGTGCCCCGTGCCGTGAGGATGAGCACGGGGAGCGAGCGCGTGCGGGGTTCGGACCGGATCGCCTGGAGCACCTCGAGGCCGCTCAGCTTGGGCAGGAGGAGGTCCAGGATCAGGAGGTCGGGCGGGGACTTGAAGACCCGGTCCAGGCCCGATTCCCCCTCGCGCTCGGAGAGGACGCGGTAGCCCTCCCGGGCAAGGTTGTAGGTCACGAGCTCGCAGATCTCGGGCTCGTCGTCCACGACCAGGATGGTGGAGCGCGCGGTCTTGGTCACCTTGGCCCGGAACGATACGACGGGGCGGTCTTCTTTGGCGAGGTCCGTGGGTGCCACGGCCGAAGCGTGGGGGCGGGAGGTTACCGGATCGCGTCGGCGGGGTTTCAACCTTGTTACGGCGGGGCCCCCGGTTCCCGGCATTCTCGCTTGCGGCATTGACTTCCTGGGTACCGTTCGGTAGCCTCCCGGGTCTCTGTCCACGTGGCAACATGCGCGCAGGCTTCGGGGATCGCGGTGACCCAGACCGATCAGAGAAAATTCTTCGGCACGATAATCGGGGTGGCCGTCTGCCTTTACACGCTGTGGCCGACGTTCCAGTTCTATACCTTGAGCCCCGAGAAGCGCCAGGAAGTGCTCCGCGCCCGGCCCGCGGACGCGAGGGACGAGGGCGAGCGGACGCGCCTCGAGAAGCTGGCCAAGCTGCGCGAGAAGGCGATCAAGCTTGGCCTCGATCTCCAGGGCGGGATGTATCTCCTGCTCGAGGTCGACAAGTCCAAGCTGGGCCCGGCGGAAGCGAAGAACGCCGTCGACCAGGCGATGCAGATCATCCGGAATCGAATCGACCAGTTCGGTGTCGCCGAGCCTTCGATTCAGAAGCAGGGCGACAACCGGATTCTGATCCAGCTCCCCGGGCTTCTGGACCGGGAGCGCGCGAAGGAGCTGATCGGTCAGACGGCCCTCCTCGAGTTCAAGCTCGTCAAGACGGACGAGGAGACGCGCGCCATCCTCGACAGGATCGACTCCTACTTCGCGAGAAAGAAACTGGGCGTCGTACCCGACACGACCGCGCCCGACTCCCTCCGCCACCCGCTCACGTCGCATTTCCTGTTCGTCGGCCAGCGCTCCGAGAGCTTCGCCTTGAGCTCGGAGGTCGCCGCGATCGACTCGATGCTCTCGGCGCTGCGCGCGGACTCGACGTTCGCGCTCGACGCCACGCTCGCGTGGGACGCGCATGAGACCGACATCCAGGGCCGGACGGGCCGCGTCCTCTACGTGTTGACAAAGGAGCCGCTCATGCGGGGCTCCGAGGTGGCCAGCGCCCAGATGCGCCTCGATCTCGATCAGGAGCGGCCCGGGGCTCCGGGCGTCTCCTTCACGCTGACCAGCCGCGGCGGAGCCATCTTTGCCGACATCACCGGCGCCAACGTCGGCCGCCGGCTCGCGATCGTGCTCGACGGCAGAATCCAATCCGCCCCGAACATCCAGGAGCGCATCCCGCGCGGCCAGGGCTCGATCACGGGCTCCTTCACCGAGGAGGAGGGGCAGAATCTGGCGATCGTGCTCCGGTCGGGCGCGCTTCCGGCTCCGGTCAACATCGTGGAAGAGCGGACCGTGGGCCCCTCGCTGGGCCAGGATTCGATCCAGAAGGGCCTGCACGCCGGGGCGATCGGCACCCTTCTGGTGGTGCTCTTCATGATCGTCTACTACCGCCTGTCCGGCGTCGTCGCGGTCGTCACACTCCTCCTCAACATCATCGCCCTGCTCGCGGCCATGGCAGGGTTCCACGCGACGCTGACGCTCCCGGGCATCGCGGGGATCGTCCTCACGGTAGGCATGGCGGTCGACGCCAACGTGCTCATTTTCGAGCGCATCCGCGAGGAGCTTCGCAACAAGAGGACCGTACTGGCCGCGATCGACACCGGCTATTCGAGGGCGTTCCGGACGATCGTCGACGCCCACGTGACGACGCTCCTCTCGGCGGTCGCGCTCATGTGGTTCGGGACGGGGCCCGTGCGTGGCTTTGCCGTCACGCTTTCGATCGGCCTCATCATCAACATGATCACCGCCGTGGGCGTTTCCAAGATGATCTTCGACGCTTGGTCGCTGCGGCGGAAGGTCAGCTCCATCAGCATCTAGAGGGAACCGGTGTTTCAGCTCCTACATGGAACCAACGTCGACTGGATGCGCCGGAGGCACATCGCCTACTGGTTCTCCGGGCTCTGCGTGCTCGCGTCGCTCGTTTCACTGATCCTCCACGGAGGACCTCGGTACGGCGTCGACTTCACGGGAGGGACGCTGCTCGAGATCCGGGTCACTCCCCCTCCGCCGGTCGAGACGATCCGCGAGGCGGTCGACAAGGCCGGCTTCCTGGGGAGCGAGATCCAGCGGCTGGACAAGCCGGGGCAATTTCTGATCCGGCTCGGGGCGCATCAGGACGCGAAGAACTCGGCGTCCGGGATCCGGACCGCGATTCAGGCCGCGCACCCCGCCTCGACGTTCGAGCTGCTCCGCGTCGAGTCGGTGGGGCCGCGGGTCGGGGGAGAGCTTCGCGGCGCCGCGCTCAAGTCCATCTTCCTGGCCCTGGGGCTGATCCTCGTCTACGTCGCGATCCGGTATGATTGGCGCTATTCCATGGGCGCCGTGGTCGCGCTGTTCCACGATGTCTTCATCGCGCTCGGGGCTCTTTCGATCACCAATCGCGAGGTCACGCTCACCGTCGTGGCCGCGCTGCTCACCATCGCGGGTTTTTCGATCAACGACACCATCGTAGTATTCGACCGGATCCGGGAGCGGAAGCAAACGTTGAGGCGGGAGCCGGCGGAGAAGGTGATGAACATCGCGGTCAACGAGACGCTCAGCCGGACGATCATCACCTCCTTCACCGTCTTCCTCACCGTGCTTTCCCTCTTCCTGCTCGGCGGGGAAGTGATCCACGACTTCTCCTTCGCGATGCTCGTAGGCGTCGTCTTCGGGACCTACTCCTCCGTGTACGTGGCGAGCGGGCTCGCGCTCGATACGCAGCTCTACCTCGAACGCCTGGCGTCGCGCCGCAAGCAGTAACGCCGCGGCGCCCTCGGCTCGGGCGGCGCGGAGCTTCCGGCGCGCCGGCGCGCGGAGCGGGAGGTAATATCGTGCGTACCGTTCGCATCTCGATCATCGCGATCGCGATCCTCGTGCTCCTCGGGACGGGATCTCTTTGGACGCAGCTCGCCCGGGCCGAGACCGTGGCCCAGGCGGCCACCGCGCTCCAGCCGCCGACACCTGCGTCCGACCTCGGCGAGACCTCCGCGATCCATCTCTACGCCGGCGTCGAGGAGGCGTGGGCGGCGTCCGACGCGGACCGGCTCGCTGGACTCGTGGACACGACGGTCGTGCGGATCGCCCTGAAGCCGGGATCACCCCCGACCTCCGCGGTCACGCGCACCGCGGCCGCGTTTCTCTTTCAGGACCAGCTTCGGCTTGTCTCCACCCGGTCGTTCCGGATCGTCCGGGTCGATGCGACGAAGAAGGGAAAGGCGAGCGCGGAAGCCGAGTGGCTGGGCGATTGGGGCGGGCGCCAGGGCGTCCGGCAGGTCAAAGTCGTTCTCGCCGCCGAAAAGTCCGGGAACCGCTGGCTTCTGACCGAGGTTCGAGCAAACGACTGACACCCGTCTCCTGCCTTCGAGCGTCCATCGTGTCTGATCCCCGATCCGTTCACGTCACCGCCGACGTCCTGTACGCGTCGGATCTCCACGGCCAGCGAAGCCTCTATCTCGATTTCTTCGAGATGGCGTGGCGCACGCGCGCGCGCGCCGCGATTCTGGGGGGCGATCTCGCGCCCCACACGGACGTGACGGCCCAGCGGAAGTTCTACTCCGAATTCTTCCTGCCGCTCGTTCGGGAATACCTGGGCAAGCCCGGCTCCGCCGATCTCTACTACATCGCCGGGAACGACGACTGGAAGGCCTCCCTCACGGTCGTCGAGGAGGCGGGGATCGACCGGCTCCGCTACATCCACGGCCGCTCGATCGAGTTTCTGGAAGGGACGTGGATCGCCGGGCTCGCCTCGGTCCCGATCACGCCGTTCGGAATGAAGGACTGGGATCGCTGGGAAGAGGGGCTCTCGCCCGCCGCGCGCATGGAAGGATTCCGGAGCGAGCCCGAGGGAGGGCTCCGCGCCTTCACCTTCAAAGGCCGCGAGAGGCAGGAGTCGCTGGCCGCGGACCTCGAGGCGTTGGAGCGTACGCTTCCACCGGAGGGGACTCCGGTGATCTGCGTCTTCCACTGCCCGCCGTATGGAACCGCCCTCGACCAGATCGCGCGCGGCGTTCACGTCGGATCGCGGGAGACGCGGCGATTCCTGGAGCGGCGCCATCCTCTGCTCGGTCTTCACGGCCACATTCACGAGTCGCCCGCGGTCTCGGGGCGTTTCGTGGACCGCGTGGGGCCGACCATCTGCGTCAACGCGGGGCAGAAGATGGGGAGCGCGCTCCACGCGGCCTGGTTTCGCCTGGACGACCTCGAGGGAACGCTGGAGCACTCCCTTTTGGGCATGGCGACCTCCGCTAAATAGCGGCGGGGCTTCCCTCCGAACCGCGCTCCCCGCTTCGGAACCTCCCCTTCGTGCCGATAGTTATGCGATGTGGGAGGCTGCGGGCCCCGCTCCCCCTCTGGTATCCTTAATAGGATTTCCATCGATGACGCCACCTACCCCGGTCGAGGTGCTCCCCGGTGTCCCATAATGCGTTGATAACTATGAAGGTTAGGGTCTTCCTGAGCGCGCTCCTTGCGGGCCTGGTTGGGGCATTGGCCGCGCCCGGCCCGACCCCCGCGACGGCCCAGCCGGCCCCTGGCTTCGTGGAGCGCGCGGCCAGGCCGGTAGCGCGCGCCGGATTCGGCGAGCGCGCCGGAGGGTTCACGATCGCCCGGCTCAAGTACACGGGCGGCGGCGATTGGTACTCCGACGAGACGTCGCTCGTGAACCTCATTCGCACGCTACGCGCGCGGGGCGAGGTGCGCGTGGGGCAGGAGAAGGAGGCGGTCGTCACCGCCGCCGATCCGGACCTCTGGAACTACCCGATGCTCTTCGTCACCGGGCACGGAAACGTGAAGCTGAGCGAGGAGGAGACGCGCTCGCTTCGCCGGTACCTGGACCAGGGCGGCCTTCTCTGGGCGGACGACAATTTCGGAATGGACAAGTCGTTCCGCGAGCTCATGCGCCGCGTCTATCCCGAAACCCCCCTCGTCGAGCTGCCGTTCACGCATCCCCTCTTCCACTATCCGAACTCGTTTCCGAACGGCGCGCCCAAGATCCACGAGCACGACGGGGGCCCCGCGCGCGTCTTCGCCATTCTCCGGAACGGCCGCGTCGCGGTGATCTACACGTTCGACTGCGACATCGGGAACGGCATCGAGGACGAGGGAATCCACGACGATCCGCCGGCGAAGCGGGAACAAGCCATGCGATTCGCGGTGAACGTCGCGACATACGCGGTGACGAATTGATCCGCGCGAACGGTAGCGCGGGGGACCGCCCGTGAAGCCCGCCTATGAAGCCCTCCTCGGGCGCCTCAAGAGCGCCCGCCGGATCCTCCTCTGGCGCGCGATCGAGCGCGCGGGGCTCGCCGCGATCGTGGGACTGCTCGCGATCGCGTTCCTGGCCCTGGTCGTGGCGCTCTTGGCGCCGCTTTACCGCGCGGAATACTCCGTGCTGCGCTTGGCGCTCCTCGGCGCCGCGGCCGTCTTCTTTTTCACAGCGGTCGCCCGGGTGCTCGCCTCGGAGGCGGCGCTCTCCGACGCCGCGCTGGCCGCGGGGAAGCTCGACGGGGACCGCGAGGACGAGCTCCTGTCCGCGCTCGAGCTTTCCCGTGACGATCCGGAACGGGGCGCCTGGACCTCGGGCGCGCTCCGCGAGGCCGCCGTGGAAGCCGCGGCCGCGCGCGCGGGCGGGATCGAGCTGGGTAGGCTCAAGCGCTGGGAGAAGCGCGGCCGGTGGCTGGGCGCGGCGGGCGTGGCGCTCCTTCTGATCGGCATCGCGAGCGTCGTGGGCGGCGCCAAGACCCCGCTCGTGCTCCAGCGCATCTCCGATCCGAGGCGAGCGCCGAAGGCGCCGATCCGAATCCGCGTCGAGCCCGGCACGCGGGACGTCGAGGGGGGAGAGTCCGTGGCGCTCCGCGCCTACGTCGCCGGCTCGGGGCGCAGGCCGGAGCTTCTGACGCGCGGACCGGCCGGCTGGCGCGAAAGCAATTTCGGAAACGCCGATGGAGCCGAGGGCGCCCGGCGGGGCGAGCGCGCCTATTCGCTCGTGCTTCGCAATCTGAACGAGGACGTCGTCTACCGCGTGCGCGTCGCCGACCAGGAGACCCCGACCTACGCGCTCAACGTGCGCGATCTGCCGCGCGCGACCGGATACCGGATCCTCTACGAATATCCCGCCTACACGGGGCTCAAGCCCGAGGTCAGCCAGGCCATCACCGGGGATCTCGCGGCGCCGCGCGGGACGCGAGCGATCCTCGAGGTCTCGGTCAACCGCGCGGTCGCGAAGGCGACGGCGCGCTTCGAGGCAGCGGGCCAGGAGCTCCCGGGCCAACCCGGCGAGCGGAGCGCGCGGTTCTCGGTTCCGATACGCGCCGACGATCGCTACTCGATCCGCTTGGAGGACCAGCGGGGACGCCGCTCCGACCTTGGGCCGTTCGACCTGCGGGCGATCCCCGACCGGCCTCCGACCGTGACCGTGCTCGCGCCGGGCCCCGTGGAGGACGTGGCGCGGGACATGACCACGGTCGTCCTCGCGGGCGCGACCGACGATCACGGCGTGAGAAAGATCCTGCTTCGCTACCGAGTGCGCCAGGAGCCCGAGCGCGTGGAGGTCCTCCACGAGGAGAAGGAGGGCGCCCGCGAGCTGGCCATCCGCTACACGTGGTCGCTCGGCGGCTATTCCCTCTTGCCGGGCGAGGAGGTCGAGTATCAGCTCGGCGCGGTGGATGGAGACGCGATCGACGGGCCCCAGACCACCTGGTCCGACGAGCGCAGACTCCGCTTCCCGTCGGCGACCGAGATCCTCGCCTCGATGGCGGATGAGCGCGACGAGTCGATCGAGACCTTGCAGGACGCGCTCAAGGGAGCCCGCGAGCTACAGCAGAAGTCGGACGAGCTTTCCCGCGACGTCGGGCGCTCTCGCGAGCTGAGCTGGGAGCAGCGCCAGGAGATCCAGAAGACGGCCGAAGGGCAGGAGCGGCTGCGCGAGCAGATCGACAAGGTCGCCCAGAAGCTCTCGCAGGACGCGGAGAAGCTCTCCCAGTCGCGCGCCTTGAACGCGGAGCTGGTGCAGAAGATTCAGGAGCTCCAGCAGCTCTTGAGCCAGATCAAGGACCAGAACCTCCTCCGGTCGATGCAGCGGCTCCAGGAGGCCATGAAGAAGATCTCGCCTCAGGAGATGGAGCGCGCCCTCCAGAATTTCAAGCTCTCCCAGGAAGAGGCGATGAAGAATCTCGAGCGGACCATCGAGATGCTCAAGCAGATCCGCACGGAGGAGATGCTCGAGGCGGCCTCGGAGCGCGCGGCGGAGATGGAGCGCCGCCAGCTCGCGGTCAACGATTCCCTCTCGCGGGCGGGGCAAAAGGACGAGGTCAGCAAGCTCGCGGGAAGCGAGCATGAGATCGCCAAGATGGCGGACGAGGAGCGCGCCGCGCTCGATTCGCTCACATCGGAGCTCAAACCGCTCGACTCGGAGACGGCCGAGGAGTCGAGCCGCCTGAGCCAGAAGCTGGGGCCGCAGGGGATGCAGCCCCAATTCCAGCGCACGCGCGAGAAGATGGAGAGCGGGGAGCAGCAGGCGTCGCAGGATCAGGCGAAGGATCTGGCCCAGAATCTTCAAGAGCTTCGCAAGAGCGTCGACAAGATGCGCGAGGAGTTCGCCGCGAAGCGGAAGAACGAGATCGCGAAGAAGATGGAGCAGTCCGCGCAGGACCTCCTCGACATCGCCTCGATCCAGGAAGATATGCTGGGAGACGAGTCGAGCTCGCTGTCGAAGCGGGCCGAGACCCAGAAGGGGCTCCAGGAGTCGACCGAGGGGGCGACGAATCGGGTCGCCGAGGTCGCGAAGCAGACGCTCTTCATCACGCCCGACATCGCCCAATCGCTGGGGCGGGCGCTGTCGAATCAATCGAACGCGGTCGGCCGCTACTCGAATCAGGACCTCGCGGGCGGAATCACGGGAAGCAAGGAGGCCACGATCGCGCTGAGTCAAGCGGCCGGCGGGCTTCTGCGCCAGAAGGAATCGATGCAGGGCTCCAAATCCTCCACCGGCATGCAGGAGGCGATGGAGAAGCTGCAGAGCTTGGCGGGGCAGCAGGAGGGGCTGAACGAGGAATCGATGGGGATGATGCCGAGCCAGGGAGAAGGCCAACAGGGGAACAGCGGCCGCCTGCGCGAGGGGATGGGGAATGCCTTGGGCCGCATGGCCGCGGAGCAGGAGGCGATCCGCCAGGGCCTCGAGGAGGCGACGCAGAAGCTCGGCCAGAACGGAGGAACGCTCGGCAAGCTGGGCGACGTGTCGGAGGACATGAAGAAGGTGGAGCAGAACTTTCGCTCGGGCCGCCTCGATCAGGACACCGTCGACCGCCAGCAGCGGATCTTGAGCCGGCTCCTCGACGCGCCGCGGAGCGTCGAGAAGCGGGACTATTCGCGGCGGCGCGTTTCACGGCCCGGAGTCGACGTCGTGCGCTCCTCCCCGGGCGCCCTCTCGGGCGACCTCTTGAAATCCCGCCCGTCGCTCGCCGCCTTGCTCGCGCGCGGCAGCCGGGATCCGATCGCGCCGCGCTACCGCGCGACGGTCGATGAATATTTCCAATCGATTCTCGAAGGGAAAGCCCGATGAGGCGGATCCGGATCGCTTCCCTAGCGGTTCTACTCCTCGGCGTGTGCGGCGCTTGGCGCGCGGCCGGGGCGGCGACGCAGCCTCCTCCTCAGGAGAAGGAGAAGGAGAAGGAGGCGACCGACGTCTACCGCGCGATCGTTCGCGCCGCGGAGGTCCGCTCCCCGAGCGACACGCTCGGGAACGGCGTCTACACTGCCGCCAAGGAGGCCTTCTATGCCGGGAAGTTCGACGAGGCGATCGCGCACGCCGGGGAATTCACCAAGGCGTACCTGCGAAATCTCAACATGAACGACGCCCTCGAGCTGGTGCTCCTCATGCGCGGGTTCCGCGACTTCCAGGACGAGCCCCTGCGCGGCTACGCGAAGGTCTTGGCGCTCCGCGAAGGGGGGCGTCCCGATTCGGCGTCGGCCGTGGCCGCGCGGACGCTCGAGCGCTGGCCCGGCGCGAGCATCCGCTATCACCTCCACTACCAGATGGCCGAGCTGGCCCGAGATCGCGGCGACCACGCCGCGGCGGTGACGCACGCGATGGCGGTCGCCGACTCCTCGTCGAAGAGCCGGCTCGCGCCCGCCGCGCTCAAGCTGGCAGGCGACGAGACGATCGCGCTGGGCGAGGGGCGGGATCGCGCGCTCAAGCTCTATCAGGAGCTGCTCGAGCGCTTCCCCGATTCTCCGCTCGCGCCGGGCGTGCGCTCGCAGGTGATCGAGATGCGAAAGGGGATGCAGCTGTGAGGAATCGCGCCCGCGGGCCTCTTCTCTCGGTGCTCGCGCTCCTGGTCGCCCTGTCGCCCGGGATCGCGTGGGCCAAGGTCCTGGTTCCGATGGACGAGACCCAGACCGACCATCTCCGGGCCTACGGCCTCATGTACTGGGCCCTGGCGCGGGGGCTCCACGGCGAATGGCTGCTCAACTACCGCGGCGGATCGTTCCTTCTGCCCGACGACCCGGCCGTCGCGGGCGAGGCGGTGATCCGGGGCGTGTCGGTCCAGTCGATCCCCGAAAGCGCGGTCGCGCAGATTTACGCGGAGATCGCCGACAACAACATGGAGGTCATGAAGCTCGAGACGGCGCCGCGCATCGCGGTCTACGTCCCTCCCAGCGCGCCGCCCTGGGACGACGCGGTCCAGCTCGCCCTCGACTACGCGCAGATCCCGTACACGAAGCTCTGGGACGCCGAGGTTCTGGACGGCAAGCTCTCCGAGTACGACTGGATTCATCTGCATCACGAGGATTTCACCGGGCAGTACGGGAAGTTCTTCGCGGCCTTCGCGGCGACCGACTGGTACCGCCGCCAGGTGGCCGAGAACGAGGCGATGGCGAAACGGTACGGGTTCGCCAAGGTCTCGGAGATGAAGAAGGCCGTGGCGCGGGCGATCAAGCTCTACGTGGCGCAGGGCGGATTTCTGTTCGCGATGTGCTCGGCCACCGATACGTTCGACATCGCGCTCGCCGCCGAGCGGGTCGACATCGTCGGCCCCGAGTACGATCACGATCCGGCCGACCCCGACGCGGACGCGAAGCTCGATTTTTCGAAGACCCTGGCCTTCCGGGATTTCGAGCTGGAGGAGAACCCGCTCGTCTACGAGTTCTCGAACATCGATACGACCAATCGCGCATCCTTGCGCGGCCAGCGGAACGACTACTTCACGCTGTTCGATTTCTCGGCGAAGCAGGATCCGGTGCCGTCGATGCTCGTGCAGGACCACGTGGCCAACGTCCCCGGTTTCATGGGGCAGACGACCGGCTTCGAGAAGCGGCTTCTGAAGCCGGGGGTCACCGTGCTCGCCGAGACTCCCGGTGCCGACGACGCGAAGTACATCCACGGCCACTTCGGGCAGGGGACGTTCACGTTCTACGGTGGGCATGACCCCGAGGATTACCAGCACGCCGTCGGCGATCCCCCGACCGATCTCGCGCTCCATAAGCACTCCCCCGGCTACCGGCTGATCCTGAACAACGTCCTCTTCCCGGCCGCCGAGAAGAAGGAAAAGAAGACGTAGGCGGCACCGCAGTCCCGGCTTGAGCGGGGCGGGCCCGGGGGGCTACACTGGCCGCCATGCTGACGCTTGCCGACGTATGGCGCCCGGCACCGGCGGAACCAAGGGCCGCCGGACCCCGCGCCCTCTCACTCGCCTTCGACCTCGCGCTCACGCTCGTGGGAAGCGCCTTGATCGCGCTCTCGGCCCGAATCGCGATCCCGCTTCCGTTCTCCCCGGTGCCCGTAACAGGCCAGACCTTCGCGGTGCTCTTGGTCGGCGCCGCGCTCGGCCGCTGGCGGGGCGCCGCGGCCGTGATCGCCTACCTCGCCGAGGGTGCCGCCGGTATCCCCGTTTTCGCGGGCCTCAACGCGGGGCCCGCCGTTCTGGTCGGTCCGACGGGCGGCTACCTCTTCGGATTCATCCCGGGCGCATGGCTCTGCGGCCTCCTTGCCGAGCGCGGCTGGGATCGCCGGGCCGGAACCACGATCCTCTCCATGATCCTGGGAAACGTCGCGATCTTCGCGGTCGCGCTCCCATGGCTCGCGCGCTGCGTGGGCTCTTCGAACGTGTGGGCGATGGGATTTTGGCCGTTCGTGCCCGGTGACGTCGTGAAGATCGGTCTGGCCGCAGCCGCGCTTCCGCTCGCGTGGAAGTGGCTCGGCCGGGGGGCCGGCCGATAACGCCTTACTACGATCCGGCCGAGGACTACGCCACCGCGGTGCTCGTCACCGGGGCGACGGGCGCGATCGGCCGCGCGGTCTGCCGCGAGCTGGTCACGCACGGGTACCGGGTCCTGGGCCTCGCGCGAAACGCCGAGGCGAAGGCGCGTCTCGAATACGGCGTCGTCGCCGTGGCCGGCGACATTCGCGATCCCGCTCCGTGGGAATCGGCGATCGAGCGGTCGGACGTCGTGATTCACCTGGCGGTGCCTGCGGACATCGGCCAGGGGAAAGAGGAGCGCGAGGACGCCGAGCGCGACGCCGAGGAGCTCGCCGCGGTCCTCGACCGGCTCTGCGTGTTCGTGCGCCGCCACAAAAAGCGTCTCGTGAATACCTTCGGATCACTCCTCCACGAGCCTGGCCCCGACGGCTGGGTCCGCGACTCCTCGCCGATGTCCTCAGGGCGCGGCTTCGGGATCCGCCACCGCAAGACCTACCCCGTGTTCGCCAGACACCGGAAAAAGGGCCTCCGCGCGATCAGCGTGAACCCGACGTTCATCTACGGGTCGGGCGGATGGTTCGAGCACGGTGTGCTCGAGCCGATGAGCCGCGGGCAGTCGAGCTTCATTGGCGACGGGACCCAGACGATGCACTACGTCGCGGCGAGCGATGCCGCGGTCGGCTACCGCCTGGCGATCGAGAAAGGGCTCGACGGCGACGACTACCTCCTCGCCGACGACCGTCCCTCGACGCTCGGCGAGTTCACGCGGCTCGTCGCGAAGGAGATGCGCGCCCCCGAGCCCGTTTCCTTGCCCGAGGAGACGGTGATCCCGATCCTCGGCGCGTGGAAGGTGGACGCCTATACTTTCTGCCCGAAAGTCGACTCATCCAAAGCCCGGGATGTCCTGGGTTGGAGACCTGTCTACCGCACGATCGAGGCCGGAGTTCCGGTCGTCGTCCGTGAATGGAAGCGGTCTCGAACCGCGGCCGCGTAGCGGGCGCCGCTTAGCCGGGTACCCTTGAAAAACCCCTTCCTGATCGGCGAGGGAATCTACCTCCGTCCCCTGGAGCGGGAGGACGCGGCGATCTTCGTCCCGTGGGTCAACGATCCGGAGATCACGCGAAACCTCATCCTCTACCGCCCGATGAACCGCGACATCGAGGAGGAGTTCATCGCGCGCGCCTCCAAGGAACAGGGCGGGATGGTCTTCGGCATCGCGCTCAAGAAGGACGACCGTCTGATCGGCAACACGGCGTTCCACGCGGTCCACGGGAAGGACCGGCACGCCGGATTCGGGATCCTGATCGGCGACAAGACGGAGTGGGATCGCGGTTATGGGACCGAAGCGACGGCGCTCATGGTCGAGTACGGCTTCACGACCCTCAACCTGAACCGCATCTGGCTCCACGTCTACGAATACAACGCGAGAGGGCGGCGGGCCTACGAGAAGGTCGGGTTCCGCCTCGAGGGAACCTTGCGAAAGCACTGCTTCCGCGAGGGAAAGTACTGGGACGTGATCGTCATGGGGCTGCTGCGCGAGGAGTGGAGTCAGGCGCGACCCGCCGCCCCCTCCCGCAAGCGACCCGGCTCCAGATCGCGATCCGGTAAGTAACCTCTCGCGAAGTACGCCTCTTGTGACGATGAACTGTATAATTGGGGTTCGTTGTCGGCCGTTTCGTCTTCCTCGACCTTTTTGGGATCCACATGCTTTGGCTGGTCCTGGTCCTGATTGCGCTGGCTCTCGTCTTCGCCGTCCCGCCACTCCGGGTGAGAACGGTGACTCGCTGGCTCATGCCCATGGTCGCGGGGGCCCTGCCCCGGATGGGCGAGACCGAGCGGATCGCGCTTGAAGCGGGCACCGTCTGGTGGGAGGCAGAGCTCTTCTCGGGGCGCCCGCGGTGGCGGAAGCTGCTCGATTTTCGCCCCAAGGCGCTGACCGAGAGGGAGCGAGCGTTTCTCGACGGTCCGGTCAACGAGCTCTGCGCGATGGTCAAGGATTGGGACGTGATCCGCGGAGGCGACTTGTCGCCTCAGGCGTGGGAGTTCCTCAAGAAGCAGCGGTTCTTCGGCATGATCATTCCGGAAGAGTTCGGCGGCCTCGGCTTTTCTGCCGCGGCGCATTCGGCGGTGATCGCGAAGCTCTCCAGCCGGAGCGTCACGGCGGCCGTCACCGCGATGGTGCCCAACTCGCTCGGGCCCGCCGAGCTGCTCCTCCGGTACGGGACCGACGCGCAGAAGCGTCACTATCTGCCGCGACTCGCTTCGGGAGACGAGATTCCGTGCTTCGCCCTCACCGAGCCCGAGGCGGGCAGCGACGCCACGGCGCTCCAGAGCACGGGAATCGTCTGCCGCGGAACCTACGAAGGGCGCGAGGTCCTCGGCATGCGCCTTCACTGGAGCAAGCGGTACATCACGCTCGCCCCGGTCGCCACGGTCCTCGGTCTCGCCTTTCGGCTCCACGATCCCGATCGCCTGTTGGGAGGAAGCGAGGATCTGGGAATCACGTGCGCTCTCCTTCCCACGCACCTGCCCGGAATCCGGATCGGGGAGCGCCACGATCCGCTCGGCGTGCCGTTCCAGAACGGTCCCACCCACGGAGAGAACGTGTTCGCGCCGCTCGATTTCATCATCGGCGGCTCCGCGATGGCCGGCAAAGGATGGCGGATGCTCATGGACTGCCTGGCCGCGGGCCGCGGCATCTCCCTCCCCTCCCTCGCGGTCGGTGCATCGGAGCTGGCGGCGCGCACCACGAGCGACTACGCGAGCGTGAGGGAGCAGTTCGGTCTCCCGATCGGGCGCTTCGAGGGGATCGAAGAGCCGCTCGCGCGGATCGGGGGGCAGACCTACATGATGGACGCCGCGCGCAAGCTCACGCTCGGCGCGATCGACTCGGAGCAGAAGCCGGCCGTCGTCTCGGCGATCGTGAAGCGGTACCTGACCGAAGGCATGCGCTCCGTCGTGAACGACGCGATGGACATTCAGGCGGGCGCGGCCGTCTGCCGCGGTCCGCGGAACATCCTCGCGGCGGCCTACGCTTCGGTCCCGGTCGGGATCACCGTCGAAGGGGCGAACATCCTCACGCGCACGCTCATTATTTACGGGCAGGGGGCGATCCGCTGCCACCCCTTCGTCCAGGAGGAGATGCGCGCGATCGCGGCTCGGGATCTCGCCGCGTTCGATCGCGCCTTCTTCGGACATCTGGGGCACGTCCTGGGCACCGCGATCCGCGCCAAGTGGCTCGCGTGGACCGGGAGCCTGTTCGCGCCGCACCCGGTGAGCGGCCCGGCCGGCCCGCTCTTCGCGAAGCTCTCGCGGTACAGCGCCGCCTTCGCGCTCATCTCCGACGCCGCCATGGCCACGCTCGGCGGAACGCTCAAGCGTCGCGAGCGATTGAGCGGGCGCCTCGCGGACGCCCTCGCGTGGATGTACCTCGGGTCCGCGGCGCTCAAGCGATTCGTGGACGACGGCCAGCCCGCGCGGGACCTTCCCTTCGCGCGGTGGTCCGCGGCGCACGCGCTCTACGAGATCGAGACCGCCCTCCGCGGCGTTCTCGACAACTTCCCGAATCGTCCCGCCGCGTGGATCCTGCGACTCATGCTGTTTCCGCCGGGCTCCAGGCGGCGCGGGCCAAACGATCGCTTGAGCGCGGCGGTCGCGCATAGCCTGCTCACCGACCGGGACGCGGTCGAGCGTTTGACCGCGGACATCTTCTTTCCGCCGCCGGAAGAGGAAGGGCTGGGAAGGCTCGAGGCGGCCTACCGGAAGGTCGCGGCCGCCGCCTCCATCGAGCGGAAGGTCAAGCAGGCGATTCGCGCGAAGACCATCGCGGAGGTGGAAGGCGACGCGCTCTACGACGCCGCGCTGCGCGCGGGGGTGATCACGGAAGCCGAGCGCTGCCATGCGCGCGAGGCGGCCGCGGCACGACGCGACGCGATCCAGGTCGATGCCTTCGACGCCGCGGAGTACCGGGGCCTTCGTCGGTAGCCGGGTCACTTCTCGCGCGTCAGCCCGTCCCCCGCGCCAACCAGACTCACGCTCTACTTTCCCCGCGCCAGCCGCTCCCGCGCCATCTTGAGCCCCAGAACCGCCCCCTCGTTTCCCGCGGCCTTGGCGCGCCGGGCGGCATCGTCCAGAAGCGCCGCCGCGCGATCCCGATCCGGGACGATCGACGCCGCCAGATCGGCGGCGACATCCGGGGACCACGCCATTTCGTGCTCCGAGGTGGCTCCCGCGAGGAGGTCGAACGGGGCGCGGTGCTCCAGCCACCCGTTGTCGTCCGTGTTGATCGGTCCCGGCCCGGCCTCCGCCGCGACGCGGTCGAGCCGGCCGCGGTAGTAGCGCAGCAGGTCGGCCAGCGACTCCACGCCCACCCGGGCGAAGTCCCGCGCTACCTCCGGGCGCGCCCATGCTTCCGCCAGGCGATCGAGATCGAGAGGGACATCCCGGTCGGGCGAGGCGAGGATGATGAGATCGGCGGATTTGTCGACGAAGAAGAGCTGGCCGTGGGGAAAGGGGACCGCGAGGGTGCGGAAGATGGTCCGGAGCGTCGCGGGCGAAGTCTGGTAGCACTGCACCCACTGGCAGAAGATTCCCCCGGGCCGGAGCTTCGAGGCGGCGGTACGGTAGAAATCCCGTGTGAAGAGGTCCGCCATCCCCGCGATCCAGAGGTTCGACGGCTCCGAGATGATCACGTCGTACGCGCGCCGCGTGGAGCGGAGGTAGGTGCCCGCGTCCTCGATCAGGAGACGGCTCCTCGGGTCCGCCAACGGTTCCCCCGCGTCCGCCCGGAACTGGGGCGCGGCCTCGATCACCGCGTCCTCCAGCTCGATCGTCAGCACTTCGTGAACCGGATGCGTGAGCACGGCGTGGGTCGTGACCCCGCTCCCGTAGCCCACCACGCAGACGTCCTTTCCGTCGTCCCGCAACATCAATAACGGGAGCTGGCCGACGAGCACCTGCTGCGCCATGTCTTCCCCGACCCCGGTCGTGGCGTCCGTCTTGCCGTTGATGAGGAGCGCGCGCCGTCCGCCGCTCTCGATGACGGTGACCGCGGCGGCCCGCCCCTCCTTATAGAAGAGGAGGCGCTCGAGCTTCGTGGATCTCCCGATCGCGTCGATCGTCCGGTGCGTCAGCGACTCGCCCCCGTACCAGTGCGACCTCAGGAGTCGAATCAAGCCCAGGCTCATCCGCTCCGCGTCCCACGTCGGCATCGCCAGCGCCGCGAACGCCACGGCGGACGCCGCGAGCACGGCCGCGGCGGATCGTCGGAGAATCGGACGGCCCTCGCCGGCCAGGAGTGCCGCGATCCCGATCGCGGCGTTGAGCCCCGCCGCGAGGAGGATCGACCGAAGGGTCCCGATCCACGGGATCAGGAGGAACGCGGTGAGGAGCGAGCCCGCGATCGACCCGATCGTGTTCGCCGCGTAGATCGTGCCGACCGATGCCCCGGCTTCGCGGCGCTTGAGCTGGTAGACCGCGACCGCCGTCGGGAAGAGAGCGCCGAGCGCGAGCGAAGCCGGGAGGATGATCCGCGCGGCGATCCCCACCTCGCCCAGAAGAAGCCTCCACGTGCTCCCCATCGACGCCGCGATCGCGGTCGCTTCCCAGTGCGGGATGCGCTCGAAGAGGCGGCTGCCCAACGCGACCGCGGCCGCCAAGATCCCCTGGAGCACTCCAAACAGCGCGACGGGCGCCTTGACGTGCCGGAGAAGCCGCGCGGCCGCGGAGGCGCCCAGCGCGATGCCGACCAGGTAGATCGCGAGGATCGCCGAGAATGCGTAGACCATCCCGCCGAATGGAACGGCGAGGATGCGCGTCCAGGCGACCTCGTAGAGGATCGCGGTGAATCCGGAAATCGCGAAGATGGGGAGGATCCACCCCGCGAACGCGGGCGCCTGGTGCGGGGCGCCCAAAGATTTCGGCCCCCGTGCGTCCGGCGCGGGCTCCGCGGCGACTCCCTCCCCCGCCGCGGCGACGGGCGCCGGAGGGCGGGCGAGGAGGATCGCGAGCACGACCGCCAGATCGATGCCGGCGGCGAGGGCCGCCGTCTTCCACAAACCCAGCGCGGGGATCGCGAGAAAGCCCGCGGCCGCCACGCCCGCGACCGCGCCCGCCGTGTTCACGGCGTAGAGGCGGGCCACGGCCGGCGACGAGCCCTTCGCGTCGCGGCGCGAGAAATCGGAGACAAGAAGCGGCAAGCTCGCGCCCATCGCGATGGTGGGCACGAGGAGCGCCGCGAAGAGGACCAGGAAACGGAGGAACAGGAACGCCGCGCCGTGCCCGAGGAAGAGGGCGTTCAACGAAGCGAAGATGGGACGGGCGGCAAGATAGGCGACCGGGCTCAAGAGCCCCATCACCGCCACGATCAGCTCAAGCCGCGCGTAGAGGAGGAGCGGCTCCCTCGTGCGCGCGGCAAGGCGCCCGCCCAGCGAGGCGCCGATCCCGAGTCCTCCGAGGAACGCCGCAACGACGGTGGAGACGCCGTAGATCGAGTTCCCGAGGAGGAAGGAAAGGTACTTTGACCAGACGACTTCCAGGATCAAACCCGCCGCCCCGGAGGCGAAGAAGCAGCCGTAAAGAAGCGGCCGCCGGGTTTGGACCCCTGCGGGTCCCCTGCCTTTCGACTCCGATGCCCTCCCCATCGCTTGTGCCGGTAACGGCTTGCGGTTCCGCCTGGTACGGGGCATCGGATTATGCTATACTACTGGCGTTGTGGTGTGGGCCGGGAACGAGCCCAGCACCATTCGCGGATCGGAGCATTCCCCAGCTTTATCAGACAACGTGCGGAGACCCGCGCCCATTACCGCTCATCCCGATCCCAGACTGCGGTCCTCGGGCCTTCCCCGGCTCGCCTCGGCCGCGGTTCTTTGCCTCTCCGTAGGCGTCCTAGCCTTGGCCGTCTCCGCGTCGGCAGCCCCGCTCGCGGGCGGCGCTACCCAGAAGACAGACCAGCCGGCGCCCGGCGTCTACCGCACCGAGGCCACGGGTGAGACGCCCACCGGCCGTGTTTCCCGATCGTCCCGCCGCCCGCATTTCCCGCCGCCCCCGGTCGATGAGGTCTACGTCTTCCAAGACAGCCTCGACGGCCACCCTCTCGACGACGAAGGAGGGTGGACGCACTACGACAACTCGGGGGGGCCGACCGCCTGGCACATCGATACCGTCCTGGGGTGCTCGGGGCACTCGTGGTGGTGCGGCATGGTGGACTCTTCCTGGATCTACGATTCGAACCGGGCCGGATACGACAACAGCTGGACCCAGTATCTAGGGAACTCGGTCAACCTCGCCGGCGTCCCGGCGGGCACGCCCGTCACGATCTCGTTCACCTACAAGATCAAGGCCGAGCCGAATTTCGATTTCGGCCGCGTCCAGGTTCAGGATCAGGTGGAGGACTGGGTCGGGCTCGGCGCAGGCTCCACCTTCACGGGGGAAATGCCGGTCGGCGGAAGCTGCGGCTTCTTCTCGGCCGTGATCCCCGAATCGACCTGGATCGCTTGGAACAACGGACCGAACGGCCCAAAGCCGATGCCGTTCCGCTTCTCGTTCACCAGCGACATCGCATACTCGTCCGCGGACGGCCAATACCAAGGCGACGGATTTGTCATCGACAACGTCCAGATCACCGCCGGCGCCACGGTCAAGTTCTTCGATGACATGGAGAGCGGGATGGGAGCGTGGACCCGGACGACGCTCCCGCCGGTCGGGGACTATTACAACCTCGCCAACAACGTCATCACCGAGGATCTCTGCACCGACAATCGGACGAACCTCTAGGTCGCTTGGGATCCGGTCGTCTTCTCGCTCGTGCCGCGGCTGGACGACCGGCTTCTCACGCCCCCTGTCTTCGTAAACCGGTCCTCCGAGGTCCTGGTCGCGTTCGACGTCTACCGGAATCTCCCGCTCGAGGATTGCTTCTACTACAGCGTCAATTACCGATACAAGAACGCCGGGGCGGTCTGGGGTCTATGGAGGGACCCGACCGGGCTCCTCTACTACGGGTCGAGCAAGGATTGGATTCGCCAAAAGATCATCCTGCCGGAAGCGGCGGGCAAGGATACCGTCCAGGTCATGTTCATCGTGAAGGACTACGGGCAGATCTACTGCGGCGGCCCGGTCACGGCCTCGAACGTCTATCCGCTCTTCGACAACGTCGCGATCGGAATCAAGCAGGTCGCGCCGCCGATCTTCATCCAGCGGGATCTCGACCTCTTCAACGATACGTTCCGGACGACGCCGTTCTTCGGCAATGACAATTTCAACACCCCTCTCGGCGACAGCGCGGTGGTACAGGTCACCACGAGCCGCGGCTACAAGAACGGCTTCATGTATTACCGCTTCAACAACGGCTCGTGGAACTCCGTGGCGCTTCAGCAG
Source organism: Candidatus Eisenbacteria bacterium (assembly GCA_005893305.1). Classification (NCBI taxonomy): domain Bacteria; phylum Candidatus Eiseniibacteriota; species Candidatus Eiseniibacteriota bacterium. Next base: position 39,491 of record VBOZ01000033.1, read on the forward strand.
TCGGCTCCATCGTTACCGACCTATCGCTACGGCGACGTTCCGCCTATCGCATACGCCGCCGGGACGAATCTCCAGTACTACTTCGCCGTCACCGACAGCGCCGACTCGGTCGGGTATCTGCCGAAGAGCGCACCGTCGACCCAGACATACTTCTCGGCCTCGATCCTCCCGTTGAAGACGGCCACCAATCCGGCTCTGGGCTGCACCGACAGCCTCGCGCAGATTCTCTTCGTCAACAATAACTACGGACGCGAGACGGAATCGTCCCTGGGGAAGGCCATGACCGCGCAGGGATACAAGTTCGACGTCTGGGACGTGAACGGACCGACCACCGGGGCCGGCAACACCCCCGGTGGCTCCCCCACGAACGATCAGTTCTATCACTGGCCCGGCGCGACCACGAACGACCTGCTTCGCTATTCGACGATCGTCTGGCACGCGGGCAGCCTGAGTCAGTACACCCTCCGCCAACCGGATGAGGCGCTGCTCGAATCGTGGATCCAGCAGCCGGGGAAGAACCGGAACCTCTACATCGTGGGCGACAACGTCGCTTGGGAGCTCATCGTGAAGGGCGAGGACTACAACAGCTTCCTCGACTTCACCATGGGAGCCCGGTATCTCAGGAACCTCTGGGAGAATACCCCTCAGGACACGCTTCGCCCGGTGGTCACGGGGTACGCGGGCACTCCGACGGCCGGGCGGCTCATGCACGCGAACTCGGATTGCCCGTTCATCGAGGACTTCGATCTCCTCACGACCTCGTCGGGAGCGCCGTCCCGAGGGAAGTCGGGCAACTTCCTGAAATTTCCAAACAATTTCCCCGCCGCCACGCGCTTCGCGACGAAGTACGTCTCGTTCGGAACGGATAGCGCGCGGAGCGTTCTGCAATCGTTCAACTTCAACAACATCGAGGAATTCGGAGAGCGGGTGAGCCTGATCAAGAACGTCCTGACGGATTACTTCCAGGTGCCCGCCTGCTACTACCCGACCGCGGTCGAGGAAGACCCCACGTCGAGAGCGCCCGCGTTGCCGAGCAGGCTCTTCCAGAACGCGCCGAACCCCTTCAATCCGGAGACCATGATTCGCTACTCCCTCACGAACGCTGGCTGGGCGACGATTCGGGTCTACGGGGTGGGTGGGGCTCTCGTCCGGACTCTCGTCGACCGACACCACGCGGCGGGCATCTACACGGTGCGCTGGGACGGCAAGGACGACCAGGGTCGGAGGCTCTCGAGCGGCGTCTACTTCTACAAGCTGGAGACCGCCTGGGGAACGAACGACGCGAAGAAGCTGCTGATGTTGAAGTAGGAGTCTTTCCTACTTTTGCAGGGCACGCCCGCCTCGCGCGGGCGTTTTTGTTCCCCGGCCTGTTCCCGCCCGCGCGGGCCAAACCGTCAACACTTGATGACAAAATTGGGCCCACTCCGACCCAATCGGGACACTGCTGCCCGGGATCGACAGCCGACCTGGCTCGACTTCGGGGGCCGCGTCAAGGCCAGCGTCTTGGCGGAAAGTCGCGGTATGACAATCGGTTACCTGCCGATCGCCTCCAAAATTGCCCCGGGTGGCACGGCCTTTGTTTATCTACCCGGCTGGAATCCGGGGTAGCACGTCCCGGGTGGGGGTAGCCGAAAAAGTGGGGAGTCACATCAAGAAGGAGGTGCCCATGGATCGCAGAGATGTTCGACGCGCGGCGATGCCGTTTCACATTCTCACGCGCGTCGCGAGTGCAGTGCTCTTGTTGATCGTGGTGCAGCCGAAGGCCGCGAGGGCGCTTGAGATCGTCCCGTCGGTCGGAATCACGCGATCGGTCGAGAGCGACGAAGTGACGAAGCAGGTGGGTTTGGCGCTGCGGAGCAACGTGGTTCCGCACGTGCTCAAGGCCGAGTTCGGCGGATCGTACCGGTCCGAGAAACGGGACGCGGGCGCGGTCGAAGCAAAGATGTGGCCCGTGACCGCGTCGCTCTGGCTCACGCCGATCCCGGTTATCTATGCGGGCGCCGGCGTCGGTTGGTATCACACGACGCTCCAGTACCGGCCGTCTCTGGCGCTGGAGGATCAGACCAGCCAGGACTTCGGCGT
>VBOZ01000033.1:41596-63643 GCA_005893305.1 Candidatus Eisenbacteria bacterium
AAGATGCCGCTCGCGCCGGGCGTGGCCCTCGACTTCAGCGGACGGTACGTGTTCCTCCAAGATCAGGAGAGCCGTCTCGTACCTCGGAAATTCAATCCGGACTACTGGACCTTGTCGGCTGGGTTGGCCCTGGGTTTCTGACCGTGCCCGATCTGAGAAGATCGGACGCCACGAATAGGAGGGTGAAACCATGTGTCGATTCCTAAAATATTTCTCGCAGCGCGCCGCGCTCCTCGGCGTGGCGCTTCTGATGCCGGTGCTTCTTGGCTCTCCGACCACCGCCTTCGCGTTCGCGCTCTACGGAGCGGACGCGAGAGCCGGCCTCGTCGACCCGGACGGAGTCGACGGGACGCTCGCGGTGGGCGCGGGTCTGAACTTCCAGCAGGCGGGTAGCCACGTCCACCTCATGCCCAACGTCGTCTATTGGAGCGAGAGCGGGCTGAGCGACGTGAACACGAATTTCGACGCCTCGTATCACTTCGAGCCGGCGGGCCGGGTAAGCCCGTACCTCGGCGGAGGCCTCGGGATGCACTTCTACTCGTCGGACGGTCCGCGTGATCCCGGAACCGACGTCGGTCCGAACCTCTTCGGCGGGGTCACGCTCCCCATGAGCGGAGCGAGCCTCTACTTCGAGGGACGCACGACCCTGACCGATCGATCGGAGTTCGGTCTCATGACCGGCGCGACGTTCTATCTGGGGAGGTAAGGAGAAGAGAACGAGCCAGACTCGATCCCGGCCGATCGGATCCCGCGCGCGCCTCGTCCCTCCCTAGCGCGGGACCACGGCCGTTTCGGCCCGCCCCCCAACGGGGCGGGCCGCCTCATTTTGGGGCGGCTAGCTGTGGATCGCCCGGCCGTCGACGGCGAGGGCGGCTTCCTTGAGCGATTCGGCCAGCGTGGGATGCGCGTGGCACGCGCGCGCCACGTCTTCGCTGCTCGCTCCGAACTCGATGGCCACCGCGGCCTCCGCGATCATGTCGCCGGCGCGGGGGCCGATGATGTGGACCCCGAGCACCCGATCGGTGCGGGCGTGCGCCAGCACCTTGACGCGCCCGTCGATCTGTCCGAGGCAGTGCGCGCGCGCGTTCGCCCGGAAGAAGATGACGCCCTTCCGGTACTCGACGCCGGATTCCTTGAGCTCCTCCTCGGTCTTTCCGACCGAGGCGATCTCGGGCTGGGTGTAGACGACGCCGGGCACCGCGTCGTAGTTCACGTGGCCGTATCCGGTCACGATCCGCTCCACGCAGGCGACGCCTTCCTCTTCGGCCTTGTGGGCGAGCATCGATCCGCGGATCACGTCGCCGATCGCGTAGATGTCCGGGGCTGACGTCGCGAAGCGGTCATCGACCGGGATCCGGCCCTTCTCATCGGTCTTGATCCCGACCGAGTCGAGACCGAGGCCATCGGTGTTCGGGGCCCTCCCCACCGCGACGAGCACCCGGTCGCAGCGGATCGGTTCCGCGTCCTGGCACTCGACCACGCAGGATTTTCCGTCGACGCGCGCTCCCGTCACCCGCTGGCCCAGCCGGAACTCGAGACCCTGGCGCTCCAGAAGCTTCTGCCCTTCCCGGGCGATCTCCATGTCCATGCCTGGGAGAATCCGCTCGAGATATTCGACCACGGTCACCTTCGCGCCGAGCCGGAGCCAGACCGACCCCAGCTCAAGCCCAATGTAGCCGGCCCCGATCACGACCAAGTGCTTGGGCACCGCGGAATAGGAAAGGGCCTCGGTGCTCGCTCCGATGCGGTCGGTGTTCATCTGAATCCCGGGGAGGGTCGTGGGCTTGCTGCCGGTGGCGATGACGATGTGGCGCGTCCGAAGATCCGTGGAGCCGGAGCCGTTCTTGACGACGACCCGGCCCGGTCCCTCGATCCGCCCGCGGCCGAGATAGCGCGTCACTTTGTTCTTCTTGAAGAGGAACTCGACGCCCTTCGTGCGGCCGCCGACCACCTCGTCCTTCCGCCGTAGCATCTGGGCGAGGTCGAGATCCACGCCCGACACCTTGACGCCGTGCGGAGCCAGCGCGGATTTCGTCTCGTGATAGCGCTCGCTCGACTCGAGCATCGCCTTGCTCGGGATGCATCCGATGCGGAGGCAGGTGCCGCCCAGGGCTTCGACCTCCTCGACGCAGGCGACGTTGAGCCCGAGCTGCGCCGCGCGAATGGCGGCGACGTAGCCCCCCGGGCCAGCGCCGATCACGACAAGGTCGTGCGTCGTCTCGGCCATCTCAGATGCCGAGGAGCATCCGAGTTGGGCGTTCGACCAGATCCTTGATGTGCTTGAGGAAGGCGACCGACTCGCGCCCGTCGATCACCCGGTGGTCGTAGGTCACGGCGGCGTACATCATCGGCCGGATCGCGATCTCGTCGTTCACGACGACCGGGCGTTTCTGGATGGCGTGGAGGCCCAGGATCCCGCTCTGCGGGGGGTTCACGATCGGCGTCGAGAGGAGCGAGCCGTAGACGCCGCCGTTCGAGACCGTGAAGGTCCCGCCCTTGAGCTCGTCCAAGTGGAGCTTGTTCTCGCGGGCGCGCGCGGCGAAGTCGGCGATCGCGATCTCGATCTCGGCGAAGCTCATGTGCTCGGCGTTTCGAAGCACGGGGACGACGAGGCCTTTCCCGCCTCCGACCGCGATCCCGATGTCGTAGTAGTTCTTGTAGACGATCTCCTTGCCGCGGACCTCCGCGTTCACTTGCGGGAACTGCATCAGGGCGTCGATCGTGGCCTTCACGAAGAACGACATGAATCCAAGCTTCACGCCGAAGCGCTCCTGGAACGCCTCGCGAAGCTCCTCGCGCAGGGTGACGACCTGCGTCATGTCGATCTCGTTGAATGTCGTGAGAAGCGCGGCGGTGTTCTGCGCCTCCTTGAGCCGCTCGGCGATCCGAAGGCGCATCGGGCTCATCGGCACCGCTTCCTCGACGCGCTCGGCGTCCGAGGGCCGGGTCATGGCCGGCGGCGCGACGCCGCGCGCCGCCCCGGGAGCGCCGGTCGTGGTCCCGGCCGGGCGGCTCGCCAGGCGGTCGAGCACGTCCTCCTTGAGAACGCGCCCACCCGGCCCGCTGGGCGCAACGTCCGCCACGCTCAGATCGTTCTCGGCAAGCGCGCGGCGCGCGGAGGGCATGACGCGGGGCTCGGCGGTGCGCGGCGTCGTGGGCGTCGGCGCAGCGGGCGCCGGCGCGGCGGCGCGGGAAGCGGCCGGCGCTGCGGAGGCGGGCGCTGCGGGGGCCGAGGCGGCCGCTGATTTCGCACCCGCCGACTTGGCGGCCGGCTTCGCCGCGCCGTTCTCGCCGATCTCCGCGATCAGATCGCCGACCTTGGCCATCTCGCCCTTCTTCTTCAGTACCTTGGAGAGAACACCCGAGACCGGAGCGGGCAGCTCCAGCGTCGCTTTATCCGATTCGATCTCGACCAGGGCTTCATCCCGCTGGATCGCGTCGCCTTCCTTCTTGAACCAGGAGCCGATCTGCACTTCGGTGATCGACTCGCCGACCTCGGGTACGCGGAGCTCCACGGCCATGGTTATCGTGCCCCCCCGAACGCGGCGGAAAGAAGACGTTCCTGCTCCACCTTGTGGCTGCTCAACGCGCCGCTCGCCGGGGTCGCGGCCTCGGGCCGGGAGATGCCGTGCAGTGGAAAGCGCCCGAAGAGAGACTCACCGAAGCGCGCCCGGATGTACCGCCACGCGCCCATGTTCTCCGGCTCCTCCTGGACCCAATAGACCGGCGTGCCGTCCGGGTACCCGTCGAGAAGCGACCGCAGCAGCTCCTCGGGAAGCGGGTAGAGCTGTTCGAGCCGCGCGATCGGCGTATCGACGCGGCCGAGCGTCTGCCGCTTTTCGAGCAGCTCGTAGTAGATCTTGCCGGTGCAGAGGAGCACCCGCTTTGCTTTCGCGGGAAGGATCGTCGCGTCGGGAAGAACGCGCTCGAATCGCCCGCGCGCGAGGTCCTCGAGAGGCGAGACGCACGCCGGATGGCGCAGCAGGCTCTTCGGCGTCATCACGACCAGCGGTTTTCGCCAGGGACGGACCACCTGCCGGCGGAGGCAGTGGAAGTACTGGGCCGGCGTGGACGGGTAGACGACCTGGAGGTTGTCGCGCGCCGCGAGGTCGAGGAAGCGCTCGAGCCGGGCGCTGGAATGCTCCGAGCCCATCCCTTCGAGGCCGTGCGGCAAGAGCAGCACGAGGCCGGAGAGCCGCCGCCACTTCTCCTCGCTCCCCGCGAGGAACTGGTCGATGATGACCTGGGCCGCGTTCACGAAATCCCCGAACTGCGCTTCCCAGGCGATCAGCCCGTCCGGCCATTCGATCGAATAGCCGAACTCGAATCCCAGCACCCCGACCTCCGAGAGCGGGCTGTTGATGATCTCGACAGGCGCCTGGCCGGGCGACAGATTCTGGAGCGGGACGTACGTGTGGCCGTCCTCCACGTCGTGGAGCACCGCGTGGCGCTGGCTGAACGTGCCGCGCGCCGTGTCCTGGCCGGAGAGCCGGATCCGGGATCCCTCGATGGCGAGCGCCCCGAACGCCGCTGCCTCCGCGGCGGACCAGTCGAGCGGCTTCTCGCCACGGGCCATCTGGCGGCGGACCTCGAGGCCGCGTTTGATCTTCGGGTGCGGATGAAATCCCTCGGGGACGTTCGCCGTCGATTCGAGAATTTCCCGGAGCCGCCGTGGGTCCACGCCGGTCTTCGCTTCGGGCACCGACGCGTCCGGTCCTCCTTCGAATTTCTTCCAGATGCCGCTCGGCCCGTCGATGGGGGCCTTCTTGTCCCCGTTCCGGGCGTGGGCGAGCTCCTCCTCGAGCCGCTCGCGCATCCGCCGCCCGATCTCGTCGGCTTCCTCCTGGGTGATCCGCCCTTCCCGGATCAGCTCCTCCCGATAGAGCTCGTGAACCGGCTTTCGCCGCGCGATCTCGCGGTAGAGCTCCGGCTGCGTGAACGCGGGCTCGTCGCCCTCGTTGTGGCCGTGCCTGCGGTAGCCGTAGAGATCGATCACGACGTCGCGCTTGAACTGGCGCCGGAATTCCAGGGAGAGCTTGACGACGGACGCGACCGCTTCGGGGTCTTCCCCATTCACGTGGAAGATCGGGACCTGGAGCATCCGGGCCACGTCGGTGGCGTAGGGAGTCGAGCGCCCCTCCTCCGGCGGCGTCGTGAACCCGATCTGATTGTTCACGATTACGTGGAGCGTGCCGCCGACCTTGTACCCGCGGAGCTGGCTCATGTTGAGAACCTCCTGCACCACACCCTCCCCCGCGAAGGCGGCGTCTCCGTGGATCAGGAGGACCATCCCTCGCTCCCGCGCTTCGTCTCCGACCCGGTCCTGCTTCGCGCGCATCCGCCCGAGCGCGACCGGGTTCACGTATTCGAGGTGGCTGGGGTTGTAGCAGAGGGAAAGGTGCATCGGGTGCCCGGACGCCGTCGTCACGTCGACGCTGTAGCCGAGGTGGTATTTGACGTCGCCCTGGCCTAAGTAGAGCTCCGGATCGGCGTCCTCGAACTCGCGGAAGATCTGCCGGGGCGGCTTGCCCAGGATGTTGGCGAGCACGTTCAGCCGGCCGCGGTGGGCCATGCCGAGGACGATCTCGCTCAGCCCGTGGGCGGCGCCGATGTCGATCGCGAGGTCGAGCAGCGCGATCAATGTCTCGGAGCCCTCCACCGAGAAGCTCTTCGATCCGATGTACTTCTTCTGGATGAACTCTTCGAAGACCGCGGCCTCGGTGAGCCGCTGCAAGATGCGGAGCTGCTCCTCGCGCGACGGTCGCGCGCGATTCTCGGCGCGCTCCATGTGGTCCTGGAGCCACTCGCGGATCTTTGTGTCTTCGATATGGAGGAACTGGACCCCGACCGAGCCGCAGTACGTACGGCGAAGTCGATCGAGGACCTGGCGGAGCGTTGCCTGGGAGCCGCCCGCGATCGAATCGGCCACCGGGCGATCCAGGTCGCGCTCGGTGAATCCGAAATATTCGGGCTTGAGGTCGGGGAGCGTCGGGCGCGGGGCTCCAAGGGGGTCGATGCGCGCGATCAGATGTCCCCGCGCGCGGAAACTCCGGAAAAGCGCCTCCGCGCTTCGCGCGAACGCGGCATCCGCCTCCGCCGCGGCCGCGGCTCTTCGCTCCACTCTCGGACCTGCCGCGGGCGCGCTCGCCGACGGCGCGCTCGCGCCGTTTCCGTCCGGCTCGAGCGATTCCGCGAACGACCGCGCGCGGCCGTAGAGTCTCCGCGGCGGAAAGGAAGGGTACAGCTGCGGCCGCGCCGCGAATCCATTCGTCTCGCCGATCTCGCTGAAATACTCGCGCCACGCCGGTGGTACGGACGCGGAATCTCGGAGATAGTCGGCGTAAAGGGCCTCCACGAAGGGAAGGCTCAGCGTATTCGGACCCTGTTTCGTCGGCTCGGACATGTTGCTCCGGATGTGATTCATCTGCGAATTGTTAGATGCTGATCCGTCGATCGGGCGATAATGATGCCAGAGTAGCGACGTCGGTACACCAGGATTAATCGCTTGTGACATCTACGGTTCCGGCGAGTTCGACGGTCGCCTGGAATCCCAGGGCTAGGCAGGGAGGCTGGGCCGGTGCTCGAGAGCGTAAACCCCGCAAACGATCAAGTCGTAGGCCGTTACGAGGAGACGTCACCCGAGGCGGAGGGGTCGGCGGTCGCCCTTGCGGACAAGGCGTTTTCGGCGTGGCGGGAGACCGGATTCCCGGTCCGCGCTGCCGCGATGACCCGCGCGGCGGAGCTGCTCGAGGCTGGGAAATCGCGCTACGCCGACCTCATGGCCGCCGAGATGGGGAAGCCCCTTCCGCAGGGACGAGCCGAAGTCGAGAAGTGCGCCTGGGCCTGCCGTTACTACGCGGACAACGCCGCGCGTTTTCTCGAGCCGCTCCTGATCGAGACCGACGCGACAAAAAGCTACGCGGCGTTCCCGCCCCTCGGCGTCGTGCTCGCGGTCATGCCGTGGAATTTCCCGTTCTGGCAGGTCTTCCGTTTCGCGGCCCCGGCGCTCATGGCCGGGAACGCCGGCGTTCTCAAGCACGCTTCGAACGTGACCGGCTGCGCCATCGCGATCGGCGATCTCCTTCGTGAGGCCGGCTTTCCCGAACACCTCTTCACGGTGCTCTGCCTGCGCGCGGGCGCGGTGGAGCGCGTGCTGGAGCGCCGCGAGGTGCGCGCGGTGACGCTGACCGGGAGCGCCGCCGCGGGGCGGGCGATCGCCTCCGTGGCGGGGCGGCTTCTCAAGAAGAGCGTGCTGGAGCTGGGAGGGAGCGATCCCTACGTCGTGCTCGGGGACGCCGAGATGGAGCCGACCGTGGAGGCTTGCGTGAGCTCGCGCCTCATCAACTCAGGCCAGAGCTGCATCGCCGCCAAGCGGTTCATCGTCGTCGAGAAGGTCCGCCGCGACTTCACGGAGCGCTTTGTCGCGAAAATGCTCGCCAAGCGGATGGGGAATCCCACACAGGCGGGAGTCGATCTGGGCCCCCTGGCGCGGCGGGATCTGCGCGACCAGCTCCACGTGCAGGTGACCGAGAGCGTGCGCCGCGGAGCGAAGCTCCTGCTCGGCGGCGAGGTTCCCGGGGGCCCGGGCGCGTTCTACCCGCCGACCGTGCTCTCGGACGTCGGGCCGGGGATGCCCGCCTACGAGGAGGAGACGTTCGGTCCCGTTGCGGCAATCATCGCCGCGCGCGACGAAGCGGACGCGATCCGAATCGCGAACGATTCCACCTACGGCCTCGGCTCGGCGATCTTCACCCGCGATTCGGCGCGCGGAGAACGCCTCGCGGCCGGCTCGCTGGAAGCGGGCTCCTGCTTCGTGAACGCGCTCGCCCGGTCTGATCCCAGGCTCCCCTTCGGGGGGATCAAGGAATCGGGCTACGGACGCGAGCTCTCCGTGTTCGGGATCCGCGAATTCGTCAACGTGAAGACCGTGTACGTGCGATAGCGCAGGGGCCCGGCGTGCGGGCCCCTGCGCGGCGCGGCTAGGGCTTGTGGGCTCCCTTCGCCATTTGCATCCCTTTGAAGAGCGTCATCAGGTGCTCGCGCATGACGTCGTCCTGCGCGGCCATGTTCAGGATCCCGTCGATCATCGTCTGATCCTTCGCGATCCGCCCCATGATCGTTTGCGCCGCGTCGCCGTTCGCCATGACCTTGTCCAGCAGCATGGTCCGCATCTCCTCGTTCCCGAGAAGCTGGTCGACGACCTTGCCCGACATCTCGGCGTTCCCGGTGACCGCGGCCAAGATCTTGGTCTGCATTTCCGGATTCGACATCATCATCTTGACCGGATCCCCGGCGCAGCCGGAAAGGGCCGCCGCGCTGAACGCGATCAAAATCACGAGAGCTAGCTTCCGTGCCATGTCGTCATCCTCCGTGAGAGTTCCGCTGCCGGGACGTTGGCCGCCCCATGGGCGCGTATCGTGCCACAAGGTGCGGTACCCGGGGAAGCGCGGATCGTCGTAGAATCGTTGGCTTTAGCCGGCGTGAGGCGCCAGGACGGCGCCCCGCGCCCAGACCCCAACCCGGAGCCCCACTGATCCGCCTCCAGAACATCCGATACTCGATCGGCGCGCGAAGCCTCTTCTCCGACATCACGTGGACCGTCGCGCCGGGCGATCGCGTCGCCCTGGTCGGTCCGAACGGCGCGGGAAAAACGACGCTCATCCGCATCATCCTCGGCGAGTACACGCCCGAGTCGGGACAGAGGATCATGTCCAAGGGGACGCGGTTCGGATATCTGCCCCAGGAAGCGGCCGAGAGATTCGAAGGCACCGTCCTCGGGCGCGCGATGGAAGCGCATCGCCACCTGCTCGAGATGCGCGAGGAGCTGGACGCGCTCTACGAGGGGCTCCAGCATTCGCTGCCCGACAATCCCAAGCTTCCGGCACTCCTCGATCGGGCCGGCGAGCTGCAGCACCACCTCGAGCTGAAGGACGAGCACACGCTGGAACCGGAAGCCCGCCGGGTGCTGGGCGGGCTGGGATTCAAGACCGAGGATCAGGACCGGCCGCTCGCGGAATTCTCGGGCGGCTGGAGAATGCGGGCCGCGCTCGCGGCGCTCCTTCTGACCGATCCCACGCTCCTCTTCCTGGACGAGCCCACGAATCATCTCGACCTTCCCGCTCTCGAGTGGCTCGAGGACTACCTCGAGGAGTTTCACGGCGGCCTCGTGGTGGTGTCGCACGACCGCGTTTTCCTGGATCGCGTGGCGAGCGAGGTCAGGGAGCTGGATCAGGGCGTGCTGAGCGAGTACGCGACGAGCTTCACCGGATACCTGGAGGAGCGGGAAACGCGGCGTGACCGGCTGGAGGCGCAGAACGTTCAGGTCGACAAGAAAATCGCGCAGCTCTCCCGCTTCGCCGAGCGCTTCGGGGCCAAGGCCTCGAAGGCCACGCAGGCCCAAAGCAAGCGGAAGCAGATCGAGAGGCTGAAGGCGCAGCGGATCGTGCTCCCGCGCCGTCCGCGCGGGATTCGCTTCGTATTTCCGGCGCCGCCCCACGTCGGCAGGTCGGTCGTCCGGCTCCGGGATGTTTCGTTCGGCTACTCGGCAGCGGATGTCATCTCGGACGCTTCGATCGAGATCGAGCGGGGCGAGAAGATCGCGATCGTCGGGGCGAACGGCGCCGGAAAGACCACGCTCCTGCGCGTCATCGCGGGCCAGCTCGCGCCGCGCGAAGGGGAGCGGGAGATCCACCAGCACGCTCGTCCCGCCTACTTCGCGCAGCACGCCGCGGAAACGCTGGACGGGAAGCTCACGATCCTCCAGGCGGTCGAGGAAGTCGCGACCGACGACGCGATGCCGCGCCTCCGCTCCCTTCTCGGCAATTTCCTGTTCGTCGGCGACGACGTGTTCAAGCTCTGCCGCATTCTTTCGGGCGGAGAGCGCCAGCGCGTCGCGATCGCGCGGCTCCTTCTTCAGCCGACCAACCTCCTCCTCCTGGACGAGCCGACGCACCATCTCGATCTCGCGGGGAAGGAAGTGCTGGAGGCGGCGCTCGAGCAGTATCCGGGCGCCGTGATCGTGGTGACCCACGACCGTTCCCTCATGGCGCGGCTCGCCACGCGCATTCTCGCGGTTCAGGACGGGCGCGTGACGCTCTATCCGGGCGGCTACGACGACTACGAGGCGGCGCGGGTCAAGGCGGAGAGCGGAGGGGCCCCGGCGTCGTCGCCGGCAGTGTCCAAGGGCGCGGCTGGGTCCAAGGGCGCGGCTGGGTCCAAAGCGGCCGCCGGGCACAAATCCGGCGACGGCACCGTGCGGACCGAGTCAAGGCGGCGCGCGAAGGAGTCGGAGCGCCTCGAGAAGGAGATCGAGGCCAAGGAGGGAGACCTCAAGTCGGTGGAGGCGGAGCTGGCCGACCCGGCCGTCTACGCCGACGGGGCTCGCACGAAGGAGCTCCTCGCGCGGTACGAGCGCATCAAGGTCGAGGTCGAGTCGCTCTGGAAGAGGCTGGAAGCGGTCTGACGCCCGGCCGCTCTCCGGCACTCCAGGGCCGCCCCTAGCGTTCGGGAGCCCGCCCGTGGCACACTCGGGGGCGCTTCGCTGCGGTTACCGCTCCTCATCGTGGGGGATCGACGCCGTGCCTCATCGTCCTACCAAATCTCCGCTCGACATGATTGCCAAGGCGCGGACGCCATCGACGCGAAGCCGCTGGCACAGCCTTCCGCCCGACCTGCTTCAGCAATCGTGCAAGCGCGTGGCGATCATGAGCCTGATCTTCGCCTCCTTGTGGGCGATCGCGCTCGTCATGAACAACCTCGTCGCGCCCCTTCTCGGGCACAACCACAACATGACCATGCCCTGGCCCTATCCGGGGAATTTCATTTCCTGGATCGGACTCGCCATCTCCCTCACGACGTTCTTCCTTGTTGGCCAGCTGAAGGGCAAGCCGGAGATCCTGCTCAACGTCAGTCACGTGAACATGATCGTGGGAGCGGGCCTGGTGGCGCTCCTCATGAACTGGTTTCCCGCCATCGATGCCTGGCGCATATCGTGGCTCTGCCTCATCATCGTCGTCTATCCTTCCATCGTTCCGACCCCGCCGCTAAAGACGCTGGCAATTTCAACGATCGTCGCGAGTATGGATCCATTGGCCGTTTGGATCGCGCACCTGAGGGGTGTGAGCTTCGGCACGGACCCGTTTACGATGATCTGGTACTTCCTCCCGAACTACATCTCGGTCGGTCTCGCGATGATCCCGTCGACAATGATCTCCGGCCTCGGCAGGCAGGTGAACAAGGCGCGGGAGCTGGGGAGCTACCAGCTCGGCGAGCTGCTCGGCCGGGGCGGAATGGGCGAGGTGTACCACGCGCGGCATCGGATGCTCGCGCGGCCCGCCGCCATCAAGCTGATCCGCCCCGAGACCCTCGGGGCCGCGAATTCGGAGGCGGCCCGGGTCATGATCCAGCGGTTCCGGCGCGAAGCGCAGGCCGCGGCCGTTCTCCGCTCGCCCCACACGATCAACCTCTACGATTTTGGAGTCACGGACGATGGGGTCTTCTATTACGTGATGGAGCTCTTGGAAGGGTTGGATCTGGAATCGCTGGTCGAACGATTCGGCCCGGTGCCGGCCTCACGGGCGAGTTTTCTTCTCCGCCACGCGTGCCACTCGCTCGGAGAAGCGCACGCGCGCGGGCTGATTCACCGTGACATCAAGCCGTCGAACATCTTCACGTGCCGCCTCGGGTTGAGCGTCGACTTCGTGAAGGTCCTCGACTTCGGCCTGGTGAAGCACTACGCGGAGGGCGCGCAGGCCCAGACGGTCCTTCTCACCCAGCCGGACGTGACCACGGGCACGCCGGCCTACATGGCCCCGGAGATGGCGCTGGGGGAGCGCACGATCGACCGCCGCGTCGACATCTACGCGCTCGGCTGCGTCGGCTATTGGCTCCTGACCGGAAGGCTGGTGTTCGAGGCGGATACGCCGGTCAAGATGATGCTCCAGCACATCCAGTCGATGCCCGCGCCGCCGTCCCGCTACGCGGAGCAAGAGGTGCCTCCCGAGCTGGACCGGATCATTCTCCAGTGCCTTGCGAAAAATCCGGACGAGCGTCCCACCGACACGATGAAGGTGGCCGAGATGCTGGCGGCGGTCCCCCTGCGGGACGCGTGGACGAAGGATCGCGCGGAGCAATGGTGGGAGGCGCATCTTCCCGCGACGGCCCCGTTCACCGAGGTGCGCGAAAAAACTCCGGTCGAGGTGCTCCAGGTGGTTCAGTGAGCCGTCTCCGGCGATCAGCGTCGTGGCGTCGTCCGGCTTCAACGGCGGCGATCGTGGCCACCCTCGCCTTCCTCGCGATCACCGCGCGCGCTGCGAGCGCGGTGCCGCAAGGGGAGCTGGGGCCCCGGGAGAAGCACGGGAGCCGCGCGGCGCTCAACGCATTGACCGCCGTCAGCCGCCAATTCCGGAGCCTCGTTGACCGCGTATCGCCCGCCGTCGTCCAGATCTCAGCGGTCGCGCTCGCTGCATCGCCCGGGCGGGGCTCGCCCGAGGCGCTCCTGGGCGTCCAGCGCCGGGGCGGGTCCGGAGTGCTCCTCTCGAGCGACGGCTACATCGTCACGAACGCCCATGTGGTGGAGGGAGCGCGCCGGCTCGAGGTGTTGCTCGCGCGCCCCGCAGCGCCGGACGCACCCGGGCGATCGATCGTGAAGTCGCCCGGCGAGCGCGTTGAGGGGAAGATCGTGGGGATCGACCTCGAGACGGATCTCGCGGTGGTCAAGATCGCGGAGAAGGGGCTTCCATTCCTCGAGCTGGGCGAGTCGGACGGTCTCGGCGAGGGAGACATCGTGCTGGCGTTCGGGAGCCCGCTCGGTCTCGAGAACTCGGTCTCGATGGGCGTCGTGAGCGCGCTCGGCCGCCAGCTCCGGCCGAACGACCCGATGATCTACATCCAGACCGACACGCCGATCAACCCCGGGAACAGCGGTGGACCGCTGGTCGACACCGACGGCATGGTGATCGGCATCAACACGCTCATCTTCACGCAATCGGGCGGGAGCGAAGGGATCGGCTTCGCCGCCCCGAGCAACATCGTCCGGTCGGTCTATAACCAGATCCGCGCGTATGGCCGGGTCCGCCGCGGCGCGATCGGCGTCTACGTCCAGACGATCACGCCCACGCTCGCCGCCGGGCTCGGCCTGCCGCAGAAGTGGGGAGTCGTCCTGGAGGACGTCCACCCGCGCTCGCCCGCCGCCGCCGCCGGGCTCCGCGTGGGGGACGTCGTGGTCGCCCTCGACGGGAAGCCGATGGAGAACGGCCGGCAATTCGACGTGAATCTCTACCGCAGAGGGGTCGGCGACTCGGCCACCGTGAGCGTGCTCCGGGGGACCGATCGATTCACGGTTCGAGTTCCGGTGATCGCCCGCGAGGATGATCCGATGCGCGTGACGGAAATGGTGAAGTCCGATCGGAGCCTCGTGCCGCGGCTCGGAATCTTCGCGGTCGACGTGGACGAGAAAGTGTCGGCGATGCTCCCATGGCTCCGGAAGAAGGACGGCGTGCTGGTCGTGGCGTGGGCTGCGGACGCGCCACCCGTGGATACGGGCCTTCAGCCGGGCGACGTGATCCAGTCGGTCAATCGCACGCCGGTCGCGTCGATCGACGCGATGAACGGCGAGCTCACGCGGCTTCAGTCGGGCGACCCGTTGGTCCTCTCGGTCGACCGCCTGGGGCGAAACCTATTTCTGGCGTTTGAGGCGGAGTGATTCCGGGCCACCGGTGCGGCGAGCGCGATGAGTAGCAGGATCGCGCGCCGTGTCCATTTTCGTCGCGGAATCCTCGGAGCCGCACTCCTCCTCGTTCTGACGATCTTCGCGTCGGGCGCTGATCCCGCCCACGCCGAGGCCTATTGGGACTCGCTCCCTGCCGCGGCGGATTCCTCCGATTCGACCCACGCGATCTTCCGGGATCCTCCGATGCCGGTCGCGGAGGCGATATTCTACTGGCCGGTCCGCGTTGCCGGGGAGCCTATAGTCCTGCTCGCCTCGGGGCTCGGGGAGACCGTCGAATTTCTCGATGGGAAGAGGGTCATCCGCCGCGTGAGCAAGCTCCTTGCTCCGCGCCGCGGTCCGTTCGGCGTGGTGCCGGACTTTCAAGCTGGCGGACTCTCCGGGTTCGGCGGTGGGCTCTCAATTGAGCACGACGCCTTTTTCCGGAAAGGAAACCTCCTCCGGCTCCGCGGATCGGGCACCACGCACGGTGACACCCGCCTCTCGCTGGGGACGCGCTTCCCTCTCGGGGAGGGCGAGTACCTCGAATTCGGCACGGGATACCGCGTGCGCGGGAACGCCCGGTATTTCGGAATCGGGCCCGATTCGAAGGGCCGCGACGAATCGTTTTACCGCCAGGAGCTCTTCTGGGGTGGCGCGGGCCTCCGCCAGGCCCTCGGCGCGCACGTCTTCTGGGAAGCGGCCCTGCTCTACTCGAGCGTCGGCGCTGGCGAGCCGCGCGAGGACACGGAACCTTCGATCTCCACGAAATTCGCTGGAGCGCTCCCGGCCGGGTTTGGCGAGCACTCCTACGGCGTCTCGGGCGGCCTTCAGCTCGTGCACGACGACGAAGGGGGTACGGGGCGGACGACGAAGGGCGGAACCCGCCGCGTGCGCGTCGAGCGATTCGAGAGCACGGATAAGCGCGACGTGGGCCTCTGGAGCTATCGCGCCGAGCTGCAGCAGTTCATGACCCTCTGGCATCCCTATCGCGTGCTCGCGCTCCGCGGCTACGGCTCCTGGCTCGATCCGACGGGCGGGGATGTGATCCCGTTCCAGCGGCTCTTGGTCAACGACACCCCGGATGTACTCCGCGGATATCGGAGCTTCCGTTTCCGGGATCGCGGGCTCGTGGCGTTCAACTCCGAGTACCGGTTCCCCATCTCGATGAAGCAGTTTCCCGGCCGCGCCGGGCTCGATCTCTACCCGCTCGCCGACTACGGCCAGGTCTTCGACGACGCCAAGCAGGTCGGTTTCAACAATATGAAGTTCTCCTACGGCCTCGGATTGCGCGTCGAGTCCGGGAACGGGCTGGTCGCGCGCCTCGAGTGGGCCCGCAGCAAAGAAGAGACGACGTTGCTGCTCCGTGCCGATCAGATCTTCCAATTCATGAAGAGGGGACTCCTCTATGGCCGCGATCCGATCCCCTCGCGGTAGCGCGCTCCTCGCGGCGCTCCTCGCGTGCACGCTCGCCCGCGCGGCCGGAGCCGGAGTGCCGCCGCTCCGGGACGCGCCGATCGTGTGGGAGATGGACGACCGCAAGGACGCCCCCCGGCCGGCCGAGCGCGATCCGAATCTCCTGCGCGACGGGATCGAGGAAAGCTTCATCTTCCCGATCGGCCGGTTCTTCAATCCGAGCCGGTTGGTCCGGAAGGTGGGAGTACTGTTCGGCGGGGACCACGTCCTGCCCGCGTCGGACCTCAACTCGCTCGACGAGGTGCCGAACTCGTCCTGGTTCACGAACCGCATCGGGCTCCGGCCGGTAACGCCCGCCGAGGCGGCGCGCGGGCCAATAGAAGGCGACGGCCCGGACCGAAGCGCTCCGTGGACGGTCGTCAGCGCGAAGACCCAGGGCGTGACGCCGGGCTTCAGCATCCGCGACGCGCGCGGCAAGACGTACCTCCTCAAGTTCGACCCGCCCTGCTGCCCCGGGATGTCGAGCGCGGCCGGCGTCATCTCGGGGCGCCTCCTCCATACCGCCGGCTACAACGTGCCGGAGGACTTTGTCGTGACCTTCCGCCGCGAGGATCTGGTCCTCGGCGAGAAGGTCCGCTTCACGGACGCCCACGGCGTGAAGCGCCCCATGGCGGTGGAGGATCTGGATCGAATCCTCGCGTCCGTCGTACCCGATCCGGACGGCGGTTGGCGAGCGATCGCGAGCAAGTTCCTGTCCGGGAAGCCGGTGGGGCCCTTCAATTGGCGGGGACGGCGGAAGGATGACCCGCTCGACCCGGTGCGGCACGAGAATCGCCGCGAGCTTCGAGGGCTGCGCGTCATCGCGGGCTGGCTCGACCACTTCGACATGAAGCAGGGGAACACCCTCGACATGTATGTCCAGGACGGGGACCGGCACTACGTACGCCACTATCTCATCGATTTCGCGAGCACGCTGGGGGCGGGCGCGACGGGGCCCTATCCGCTGGCCAACTACGAGTACGCATTCGACGGGCCCGCGATTTTCGGCCGCGCTCTCTCGCTGGGCATCTACCAGAGCCCGTGGGAGCGGATTCGGCGCCCCGATGGCCTCGACGAGGTCGGCTACCTCGAGAGCAAGGAATTCGCGCCCTCGAAGTGGAAGCCGCTCGACCCCAACGGCGCGTTCGCGAACCTGACCGACCGGGACGGCTACTGGGCGGCGAAGATCGTCTCGGCCTTCACGAACGATCAGCTGGAGGCCGCGGTCGCCGAGGGGCGGTATCGCAATCCGGAAGCGGCCCGCTTCGTCGTCCGGATGCTCGAAGAGCGCCGCGACAAGGTCGCGCGGCATTGGTTCGATCGCGTGGCGCCCCTCGACTTCTTCACGGTTGACGGGGAGGCGGTCCACTTCCACGATCTGGGCGAGGAGCGCGGCATCTATCCGGGAACGACCCCGCAGTACCGCGCGCGCGTCGCGGCGGTGGACGCCGGCCGAGGCGGTGCCGAGTGGTCGGGCTGGACCGAGATGACCGAGCCCGCCGTGGATTTGAGCGCGGCGGTCGCGGTCGAGCCGCTCCGGTCGACGCCCGAGGAAAAGCGCCCGTTCCTCGCGGTGGAGACGCAGGTAAATCGGGGTGCGGGATGGAGCCCGACCACCACCGTCTACATCTCCAGGGCGGGTGGTCGCGTGGTCGCGCTCTCGAGGTAGTCTTGGGGGGCCAAGAGTGAGCACGCAGCGAATTCCGAGCGGCGCCGAGCGATTCCTCCGCCTGTTTACCGATATCCGGGCGGGAGAGGCGGGAACCGCCCTCCTCCTCACTGCGAACGTCTTCCTTCTGATCTGCGCCGACTCCTTGCTAAAAGTATTGCGAGAGCCATTGATCCTCGCGGGCGGCGGGGCCGAGGTGAAGGCCTACTCCTCCGCGGGCCAGGCGCTCCTGCTCCTGGCAGCGGTTCCGCTCTACGGAATGCTCGCGAGCCGGTTCCCGCGCCGGCGGCTGATCAACACGGTCACGACCTTCTTCCTGGTTTGCCTGGTCGCGTTCTTCGCGCTGGCGCGGCTTCATGCGCCGGTCGGTGTCGTCTTCTACATCTGGCTCGGTATCTTCAACGTGATGGTCATCGCCCAGTTCTGGTCGTTCGCCAACGACCTCTACACGAGCGATGAAGGAAAGAGGCTCTTCCCCATCGTCGCGTTCGGTCAATCGGCCGGGGCGGTGCTTGGGGCCTACCTCGCGGGAAGGGCGATCGACTGGGTCGGCCTCTACCCGATCTTCCTCATCGCCGCCGTCCTCCTGGTTCTGGGCACCGTGATCACGAACGTCGTCGACGTTCGTGAGCGCCGGCGGACCGAGGCGTCGCGATCCGTCACGGAGTCGACGGCGTCCTCACCGGCGTCCACACGCGAGGTTCGCCTCGAGTCCGGCGAATTCCGGATCGCGGACCTCAAGGCGGAGATGGGGAAGGCCGCGCCGGCCCCGACGCCGGCGGAGCCGCGCCGGCCCGATCCCGCCCCGCGGAAGGTGGAAGGCGCGGTCGGTCGAGCGAACTCGTTCAAGCTCGTCTTCGCGAGCCGTTACCTTCTTCTCATCGCGCTCATGATTTTCATCCTCAACTGGGTGAACTCGACCGGGGAATATATCCTCGGTCGCACCGTGGCTCGGGCGGCGACCGAGAAGGTCTCGGCGATGTTCGCGACGCCGGAAGCGGCGGATGCGATGAAGAAGGTTTTCATCGGAAAGTTCTACGCGAACTACCAGCTCGGCGTGAATGTCCTGGGCCTCGTGTTCCAGCTCTTCTTCGTATCGCGCATCCTCAAGTGGTTCGGCGTTCGGGCCGCGGTCATGGTGCTTCCCGCGATCGCGCTCTTAGGATACGGATGCCTCACGTTCTTCCCGATCCTTTCCGTGGTGCGGTGGGTGAAGACCGGGGAGAACGCGACCGACTACTCGCTGCAGAACACGGTGCGCCAGGTGCTCTTCCTGCCGACGACCCGCGAGCAGAAATACAAGGCGAAGCAGGCGATCGATTCGTTCTTCGTGCGCGCGGGGGACGTCTTCTCGGCGGGGCTCGTCTATGTGGGATCCCAGCTCCTCGCGCTCTCGCCCTCCGGATTCGCGATGGTGAACGTCGCGCTCGTCACGGTCTGGCTCCTGCTTGCGTTCTGGACTGGGCGGGAGAACGCGAAGGTCTCGGCGGTGACGGCGGCGTAGCGGCGGCGAGGGCGCGGACCGGGCCAGTCTAGCTCGAGCGGTCCTCTTCCTTGGTTTCGTGCATCCGCTTCAAATCCTCCAAGCGGAGCACGATCGACTCGCTCGACTGAAGCAGCGCCCGGAGCGCTTCGGGCGCGGGCGGGGTAGCGCCGGGCCGCTTCGGGCGATTGTCCTCGAGGTAGGGCCAGAGCGGCCTCCGGATCTCGGGCGGCAGCGCGGACTCCAAGTACTCGAGCGCAGTGCCTCGGAGCAGCGGGTCGTCCGTGTGGAGACCCCGGAACGCGATCCGAAGCGGCTGCCTCGGGAGCGCCAGCGCGAGCAGCGTGAAGACGTGCTCCAGGCTTCGATTCGCGCGGTCGCGCACGAACTCGTCCATCACCGGCGACCAGCCCTCGTCGTCCATCCGGTCGAGCAGGCTTCGGCTCTCCCAGACTCCCGCCCCCGACTCGACCTCCCGCAGCACGGCCTGGAACGCGGCTTCCCGGCTCACCGCGAGCGCAGGATCCACATCCGCCAGGTGCGCGAGGCCGCGGCCGGCGCGGTAGCGGACCTCGAATCGACGATCCGCGAGCGCCGCGATCAGCCCTTCCATGGCCCCACGATCCCTGTAGGTCGCGAGCACGAGCGGAATGCGTCTTCGGATCGTGAAGTCCTCGTTCGGATCGATGAGACGCTCGACCAGATGCTCCACGCCGACGGGGCCCGCCTGACGAAGCGCATCGATGGCCTTGCGCGCCACGTCGTCCCATGCGAGGAGCGGCACCACGTGGGGGACCAGAGGCGCCGTGAGCGGCCCTGCCTCGAGCGCGGCGATCACCCGGCCGGGATCGCGAGAGTGGAGCCCGCGGATGCGGGCGAGGTCGGATTCCTCTTCGATCGCCGTCACGCCGGTCGAGCTCTCCTCGCCCGGCCCGCTCATGCTATCGCTCGGCCGCGGGGTCGAGGTCCCCACCCCCTCCGATGCTCTTAGGATTTGGCTCAGGGCGAGCGGCCCCAGCGTCTTGAGCACGGTCGAGCGCGTGGTCGAGTCGCGCACGCCCGAGAGATCGAGCTGGACCGCCCGCGACACCAGCCCGCGCGCGAGCGACTGGGCGTAGCCCGCGTGGAGCCTGTATGCGATCCATGCCCCGGCCACGGAGCAGATCGCCGCGCAGGCCGCGAGAATCTGCAACGCTCGAGACACCGCGAGCATGACGACGACCTGCGCGATGGCCGCGGCGAGGAAGTCGCCGGCGCGCGAGGCGCCGACGTCGGCGATCGCCTTCACGGACCTCTTCTCTCGGGCAGGCACCGGAGTGAAGAGGACCTCGTAGCCGGCGCGGTAGACGGAGTTCGCCAGGATCGATTCGATCCCGCGCGCGAACACCGCGGAGCCGAGCCCAGGCGCCACGAGCGCGCCCGCCGAGGCGGCAGCGGTCGTGGCGGGCAAGAGCGCGGCCGTCCGGGCTGGCCCCAGCTTCTCGAGCGCGAAGCGGCCCACGGTCGCCTGCGCCACGACCGTCAAGATCGAGACGCCGGTGTAGAAGGCGGCGAAGAATTGGAGCAGGTCGCCTCCCTGGCCGAACTCCTGGTACGCCCGCCCCTTCAGGACCAGGTCGATCAAACCCTCGCTCAACGTGACGATCAGGACGAGCACGATCAGCCCGCGCAGGTAGGCGGATTCCGCGAGCAGGTGGAAGGGGGCGCGCTGCGGTTTCGCGGGTGGAGGGGCGGGAGCGGCCGGCGTCCGCGCCGGCGACGCGACCGGCCGGAGGCGAAGCACCGCGGCCGCGCAGATGAGGTGGAAGATCGCAAGAATCGGGATCATGGTGGTCACCGGGAGTCCGCGCCCGACCTGCGACGCGACCACGCCGCCGAGAACGCCGCCGAGCGCTCCAGCACCCGTGACCCGGGCCAAGAGCCTCTTCGCGGTGCGCGGGTCGAAGCGCTCGCTCAGGAAGGAGTAGAAGCCCGAGATGACGAGCGCCCCGAGGCATCCGTAGTGGAGGTAGACGAGGACGGCCGCCGGGCGTCGGAACGGGAACGAGATCGCCCACTCCACGAGCAGGAGCGCGGCGCTCCCGGCGAAGGTGGCCGGGATCACCCGTCCCGGCCCCCAGGCGTTGAGCGCGCGGGTGAAGGCGTAGGCGAGCACGATCGCGAGCACCGAGGTCGCGATCATCATCGCCGGAAGCGCGGTGACGTGGAACGTCGAGAGGAAAAAGGCGTCGCGCGTCGCCTTGGCGGCGACCTGATAGGCGATCATCGCGATCGCCGTCACGGTCGCGGCCACGACCGCCGATCGGATCTCGGGCGTCTCCGGGCTCAAGCCATCAGTTTAACCCGAACCAGCGGCCCCGCGCCTCGTTGGCCCTGGCCCCGGCCCCCGCTACTTCAAGATGGTGAACCGCCCGCGAAGTGTCCCCTCCAGGGCCTCGACTTGGTAGAAGTAGATCCCCGAGGCAAGCATCCCCCCGTTCGCACCCCTGCCGTCGATGACCACCTGGTGATCGCCCGCCGCGACGAGGGGCCGATCGAGCACCGTCCGGACGAGACGCCCGTTCAGGTCGAACATCCGTATGCGCACGAACCCGTCCTGGGAAGTCGAGAACCGAAGCGTGGCCTGGGGATTCAGGGGGTTGGGGCTGATGGTGGCCGCGAACGACCGGTGACTCGAATCCACTTCAAGATCGACTTTTGCCGAGACTATCCGACAATCCGTCAGGGTACCGTCGAGTCGCGCCGTTACAGTCTGCTTGCCTTGAACCTTGTCGAACAGCTTCGCGAGGTCGGCCCGCGCGAAACAGGCGGAAAGCTCCAGAATTCCGTTCCGATCAGAATCCTTCTCAGCGGTACTCACAGGTCCCGCGGTGGAGATCTGGCTCACTGACCCGGTGCCTTCCGAGCTCAATGTGATGGAGTCCAGATTGAGATCACTGTTTAGATATGACCCGGCGACCGGCTCGACGTTGATGCACGTCCGGGCGCTGGCCCCCCCCGCGCTCAAGACTCGATCCACTTTCTTTAGAAACGCGCGGGCCTGTGCGGCATTGGCGGCGCCTGCGTCGTTCAGCCAGGGCGCCACCTGGTTTCCGTTCGTCACGATGGCATCAGGATACCCGTCCTTGTTCATATCGCCGGCTACTGCCGTCCCATCCCCGCCTCCGTAGGAAATCTCAACGGCGGATCGAGATTCATCGGTTTCCGCGGGATCGCCGATGAGTAGGTCGAGGTTCCCGTCGCCGTTCATGTCCTCGGCCGCCATGGACTGGGGAGTCAGGAAGCCGGTGATCTCTTGCCCCGGGTGGAACCCTCCATCGCCGTCGCCCAGCAGGACTACGACCTGCCCCCCTTCGTACACGCCCGCGGCAAGGTCGATCTTGCCGTCCCAGTTCCAATCGCCGGCAACAAGGCCGAATCCGGCGCCTGGGATGGGTATCTCCCGGCGCTCGCCAAACGTGCCGTCGCCGAACCCGAGGCAAACCGCCACCGTGCGCGACGAGAAGGTCGCCGCGGCCAGATCCAGGCGACCGTCGAGGTTGAAGTCAGCAATCTCAATCGCGTAGGGACCGCTGCCGACCTCAACATCTCTCCTTGGGCCAAACGTTCCATCGCCGACCCCGGCGAACAAGGATACGGTTGTCCCGAATCTGTTCGCCGCGGCCAGATCCAATTTCCCGTCCCCATCGAAATCGGCCATCTTGACGCTCAGTGGAAAGGAGCCGACGGCGAGGG
>VBOZ01000033.1:63656-75955 GCA_005893305.1 Candidatus Eisenbacteria bacterium
TCAGTATCGTGGCGTCCGAAAGCATCGTCACCGCAAGGTCGGGGTGACCGTCCCGATCGAGGTCGCCGATGGCGATGCTGAAAGGATATCTACCCGCGAGCGGGAAATTCGTCGCTGCGCCCAGGGACCCATCGCCGTGCGCCAGGAGCACCGAGATCGAAGCCTCGTTGAGCCCACTCGCGGTTACGGCATCGAGATTGCCGTCGGAGTTCAAGTCTCCGACCGCGACAGCGTTCGCGCGCGTCGCAACCGGGTACGGCGGAGGCGACGGGGCGGAAATGGTAGAAGCCCGAACTTCGACTTCAACGTTCGTGTGCTGCGTTGAGACGCCGTCAGTGACCCCGATCGTGACGACGGACGGCCCCGAATCGCACGGCTTCGGGGTCAGCCGGAGACTACCCACGCCGGCACCGGAACCTGAAGCTAGGGTTGAAACCTCCGCGAAGTCAGGTCCCCCGATCTTGCTGAATGCGAGCGTCTGACCATCCGGGTCGATCGCGTAAAGGCGGAGTCGCCCGGTCGTCCCCGCCACGACATCCACATTTACCGGTCTGGTAAGCGCCGGGAGGTGATTGGAGCTGGGGTTCACCGTAACGGCAAACGATTTCTGATCCGCTGCGATTCCGTCGGTGGCATTGACCGTCACGATGGCCGGACCGACGTCTCCGATGTGCGGTGCCACGAAAACCTTCCCGCTCGCCGATCCGCTCCCGGAAGCGACGGTGGTCACGGTTGCATATGCTGGGCCCGAAACCTTGGAGAACGTGACGGGCTGGCGATCCACATCGGTCGCGGCGAGAGCCTGCGATGCTGGTTCCCCAACGGGCACCACCATGTCCGTAGGCTGGGTCAGGATCGGTGGGGAGTTAGCGGAGCCGCCGGACCCGAATGTTAGACCGTCAACATCCAACCAGTCGATGCCCAGCCGCATCGTGTGGTCGCCATAGATCCCTGGGCAAGGGGAGCCAAAGGATGTCGCCCGCGGGTAACCGCCTCCTCCGGCCGGCTCCGGGACTACCTGGATGGAGGGAGTACCAGTCGCAACGGTCGCTTGGAGGGTGCCCAGGCGGTAGGTACCAGGAGGCACGTACGTAAATCCAGCGTAGCCGTCGTAGTACTCCGTCTCAGTGTTCAGAGGCAGGCTGTGGAGTCCCATGCTCGGCTGATTGTTCGTGAATGTTCCCCAAGACATGGTCCCGCCGGTTGCCCTCAGCACGAATTCGTAGGAGTTGATCGCGAAGGATGCCAGGGAGTCCGTAGAACACACCGCCGACGATCCATCCCGATTCGAATCGGTATCGAGCCAAATGTCGATGACCGTGGGACCCGAGGGATTTACCTGGTCCGCCGACGTGTGGACTCCGTCCCCATTTGTATCGAGGTACATGTATTGGGCTTTGGCTGGAGCGGCGATGGCGAGGAGAGCGAACGCGACGAGTCCGACTGATGCGCGCGGGAGGTTCATGGGTCCGATCCCCCTTTCAACAGAGGCATGAGGTGCGCGGAGCTGGGGGACAGCGGGGGGGACGCTCTGAATTCGCGCGGATCGGGGTAGAGTGGTCCCCCACCGCGCCCCACAAGCCTAGCGCGGTGCCACGTCGGGCACAACCCCCTAGGGAGGGGCCGGTTCCCGGCCGCCGGTTCCTCGCTTGGGCCAGCTTCTAGAGCCGGCCCGGCCGTGCGGCGAGCAAGAGGACGGCCCGCTCGAACCGGCGATAGAGCGCCCAACTTCCCCAGAGGACGAGGGGAAGGACCGCGATCGCGATTCCGATCCAGAGGACTGGCTTCAGCTCGATGCGGCTAGGCAAGGCGAGAGCGGAGGTCGACAGCCACCAGCGCGCGGCGAGGTTCATCCCGGCGTCGAGGAACCAGCCCGGCCGCAGGACGGTCCAGACAGCTACCACTAAGGCGGCGGTGATGGAGCAGACGATGATCGGATCGGTCGCGAGCGTGATCCAGAACCGGGCGCGCCGGCGCTCGAGCCGCGCCCCGAGGGCGAGCGAATCGGCGGTAGCAACGCGGGCCATGACGTTCGCGACGAATTCGGGAGCGGCGGGGACTGCAGCGGCGACCGTCGCCGCCCGCGCGCTCGCGCCCTCCGCGCGCAGCGCGGACTCGAGGCCCGATGCCGCCTCGAACGCCTCGAAGCAGGCGCCGCAGGCCGCGACGTGCCGCATCGCGCGCTCACTCCCACTGTCGGGCATCCCGCGGTCGAGCCACCGCTCGACGTCGCTACAGTTCATTCCATCCCTCCGTCCGCGCGCGACGCAGCCATTCGCGCCGCAGCGCCGCGCGGGCGCGGGACAGATGCGTCTTCACCGTTCCTTCGGGCAATCGCAGGATTCGTGCAATCTCGGCGACCGGCCGCTCCTCGAAATAGAAGAGCGAGACCACGCCGCGCTGCGCGTCGGGAAGCGTCTCCATCAGACGCACGATCCGGCGCGATTCGAGGCTGGGCGCGATCCCCGAGACACTCGCGGCACCCGCAACCCTCGCCGCCTCCACTTGCTCCAAGCTCTCCTCCCTGGCGCGGCGGCCTCTCAGGATCGCGGCACGGTCGAGCGCGCGACGGGCCACGATGCGATGAAGCCATGTGGCGAACGCGCCGTCGCCTCGGTAATCCCGTAGTCCAAGCCAGGCGCGGACGAATGCGTCCTGCGCGACCTCCTCCGCGTCGGGCGCCGAGCGCAGGATTCGGAGCGCCAGGCCGTACGCCCGGTCGCGATGACGCTCGACGAGGGTCCGATAAGCGGCCGTGTCCCCCGCGCGGCATCGCGCGATGAGGGCGGGCTCGTCGGTCTCGTGGCCGGGGAGAGGCTTCACCCCTGACTTGGACGGGTCGATACGCTCCTTCGGTTTCATGAAACCGCCGGGGCACTCATCCCCGTCTATCCCATCGAAACCGCGATAGGCAGCCCCGGCCGGGGCGGCGCGTCCACCAGGAACCGGAAAGGAGCGTCAACATGGACAACTTTTTTGCCCTCTTCGCCATGGCTGTCCCCATCGTGGCGATCGTCGGAGGCATCAGCGTGGCGATCGTCCGGATCGTCACCCAGGCGCGTCTGGAGGAGCTCGCGCGACGAGAGCGGATCGCGGCGATCGAGCGCGGCGCCGACCCCTCCAAGCTCCCCCCCCTTCCCACGACCTCGGTGGGGGGCTATGCATCGGAAAACTATCCGCAGGGGAACGGCCGTCTTCGGCGGGCCCATGGGCTCCTCATCGGGGGCCTGATCACCGTCGCCGCCGGGATCGGGCTCGCGATCCTGGTGGGCACGATGGAGCCGGACAAGAAGGCCTGGGTCGTCGGCCTCTTGCCGATCCTCGTGGGGGCGGCCCTTTTGATCAGCAGCCGCATCCTGTGGCCGCAGCCAAAATGAGGCCGCAGCCAAAATGAGGCTGCGGCCACACCAGCCGGCTACTGGACCTCCACGAGGCGGCGCCTCATGTCGGGGCTCAGGGACCCCACGAACACTTCCTCGACCGGGCCGGTCATGATGATCGAGAGATCCTTGGCGACCTCGACCTCCAGCTGGCCACCCTCCATGACCACGGTGACCTTCCCGTCCACGAGCCCGCGGTCGTAGCAGACCGCGGCGACCGCGCAGGCGCTCGTGCCCGACGCGAGCGTGTGCCCGGCGCCTCGCTCCCATACAAGCGCCCGAACGCGATTGCGCGTATCCGGGGCCGCGAGCTGCACGTTGATCCGGGCCGGAAAGCGGGCGTGGTTCTCGACCAGCGGCCCGATCGCGAGGAGGCTGTCGCGCGTCTGCGGCTGGCCGAAGACCACGCAGTGAGGATTTCCGACGGAGACGACCGTGACGTCCAACCGATACCCCGGCACGTCGAGCGTCTTGACGCCCCTGTCGATCACTGCCCGCCCCATTTCGAGGCGCACCGCCACCACGCGCCCGGCCTCGCGGTAGACCTCGGTCTTGACCGGGCCGGCCGCGGTCAAGATCGTGAACGAATGCTCGATCGTGTAGCCGTGCTCGCTCAGGAACTTCGCGGCGATGCGTAGCCCGTTGCCGCTACGCTCCGCTTCCGAGCCGTCCGGATTCCAGATCTTCACGCTGAAGCGGTCGTCGGTCGCCGAGACCTCGAGCACTCCGTCCGAGCCGAGACCCAGGTGGCGGTGGCAGAGGAGCCGCACCCGCTCCGGCGTGAGCGCGATTCCGAAGTGCGCGGCGTCGACGACGATGTAGTCGTTCCCGAGCCCGTGCGATTTCACGAAGTCAGCGTCGAGCACGGTCTTCCTCCATGCCCGTTGCGCTCAAGGCCTCCCGGACGGTGTCTCCGCCCGCCCACGGACGGCAGCGCTCGATGGCCTCGCGCACTCCCGCGCGGGTTCCCCCCACGTTCACGGCCCCGATCGCGTGGGAGCGGAGCTGGCGCCACATCCGGGTCACCGTGAGGATCGCGATGACCCCGTACTCCCGCTCCACCACGCCGAGGCCGGGGCGGGAGAGCGTCTTTCCGTAGCCTTCGCGGATCATGGCCACGGCGAGGTCGGGCGAAAGGGCGCGCATCGTCTCCATCAGCTTCTCGTAGTTGCGGCCGTAGACCTTCCGACAGAGCGCCTCGCCCGCGCGCTCCCAGGCGGAGGGATCGGCCGGCACCGTGCCGGCCGGGATCGCGGCGGCGCGCTCGAGGACCGGTCTCGCCGCGAAGAAGGCCTCGATGGCGCGGGGAAATCCCACGAAGAGGTACGACTGGAGGATGGTCTCGTAAAGCGCCGCGGGTGGGAGGCCTGCGTCGATCGCGCGTGCCGATTCCCGCTCCACCGATGCCGCATCGGCCGACGCGATGGCCGCCGAGACGTCCACGACCGCTGCCTGCCCGGCCGTGAGCGCTTGAACGGACCCCCGCGCGTCGCGCATCCTCGCAGCGTATGAGCCTGGCCGTCGTGTGTCAATCAATGGGGACCAGCGTGGTCGTCGTGTCGGCGCTCTTCTGGCTCGGCGCCGCCTGCATGCTCGCGCTCGGTCTCAGGCGATTGAAATCGCTCGCGGACGCCGTCCCTCTGCCCAACGAGGCGCTCCCGTCCCTGACCCTCATCGCGGCCGCGAAAGACGAGGCGGATCGCATCGAGGGCGCGGTCCGCTCCTTCCTCACCCAGGACTACCCGGGACTCCGGATCATCGTCGTCGACGATCGGTCGGTGGACGGGACCGGCGCCATTCTCGACCGCATCGCCCTCGGGGCGCCCCGGCTCCAAGTGATCCACGTCCATACCCTTCCCGCCGGATGGATCGGCAAGTGCCATGCGCTCGCCCGAGCGAGCGCCGCGGCCAAGACCGACTGGCTCCTCTTCACCGACGGCGACATCGAGCTCGCACCCGACGCCGTTCGCCGTGCCGTGTCGTTCGCGCTCCAAGAGAAGCTGGATCACCTGGCCGTCGCCCCGGATATGATCGTGGAATCCCTGGGAGAGGCCGTCTTCATCGGCTACTTCCTGGCGATGTTCTACCTGAGCCAGCAACCGTGGCGTGCCCCGAACCCGCGCGCCAAAAGCTCGATCGGGATCGGCGCCTTCAATCTGGTGCGACGCGCCGCCTACGAGCGATCCGGCGGGCACGAGCGGATCCGCTACGAGATGATCGACGACCTTGGGCTGGGAAAGATCCTCAAGCAGAGCGGCGCACGCCAGATGCTCGCGCTCCATGGCGGAGCCGTTCGAGCAAGGTGGCAGGTCGGGGTGTGGGGCTTGATCCGCGGCGTCGAGAAGAACGCGTTCGCCGCGCTCCGATACCGGGTGTGGATCGCCCTGCCCGCGGTGGCATCCCAGTTCGCCTGCTCGCTTTCCCCGGTCGTGGGTCTCTTTCTCCCCGATCCCACGGCGAAGATCGCGGCGGTGGCGGCGTGGATCGGCGCCTTCACCGTCTACGCCGTCATGTCCCGGGGGTCCAGGATCCGCCCGTGGCACGCGCTCTTGATGCCCATCGGTGGAGCGCTCTTCAGCTTCGCGATACTCAGGTCGATCGCGTTCGCGGTCGCTCGGCGCGGACTCGTTTGGAGGGGGACGCTCTACCCGCTGGAAGAGCTTCGGCGGGGGATGCTCCCGTAAATAAATTGGCCCCCGCGAGCGTCCTGCCCGCGGGGGCACTCGTCGCGTATCACGTGGGGGGTCAGGGCAATTTCGATACGCGACGTTGAATCTTGCTGACTACGTCAGGATTGGAAGCGCCAAGAACAAGCACGCCGCTACGAGTCCGAGTTTACGAAGCATTTATTTTTTTCCTCCCCGCCTCATTACGTCTGAAGCGCCCCCGTTGAGCCCCGTATTGCCCGCATACCCCATGCCACGACCTGCAAGTCTCGATTTCGCAGCGGTAAGCGGCTGTGACGCAGCGGGTTGATGGCTGGAGCCGCACGAGCGTGCCGGAGGAATTAGTGGGAGCGCACGGACTCTCAAGTACAGCCCCGTACGCCGACGTACGAGAGGAGGGCTAGGTTTCTTGAGCAGCTGGCTTTAAGGCTCCCATTCCTCTGAGAAACAGCTCCCCCATTTCCCGCTCGATCGCTTCGACGGAGTCCGCGCTCGGAAACCGGATCGCGGCGCCGCGCGGCAGGGGGATGCCCCACTCAACCAGCGGGGTTCCGAGCGCTCTCGTGAAGATGCCCGAGGGGGTTACCCAGGGTGCCATGGGCCAGATCTCCGCGCCCTCCGAACGCGACTTCGCGGTCCGGATCGCCGCCTGAACCCCGGGGTGGTGAATGTTGAGGCGGTCCCAGAGGAAACCCTCGGCCATCTCGATCTTTGCCTTCCCCGCGAGCGCCTGCGCTCGCTTGAGAACGTCGGCGGGCTCCATCTGCTCCGCGGTCTCCACGATGATCCATGCCTGCGGACGGTCGGCGTGGCGCACCTGGGGTCGGACGACCTGCCCCCGGGGCTCGAACAGGGCGCTTCGAAGTTTCGCCTCGCCGTCGCCTCGAACCGCGTCCGGGTCCTCCAGCGTCTCCTCGAGGAAGTCGAGAGCTCCCGCGCCCTGAGCGAGCTTCCGAAGCAGCTCGAAATCGAGGGGACGCGGACCATAGGCCTCCTCGGCCAGCTGCGCGATCAGCTGGTCGCGGACCGCGTACGGGTTGGCCCCAGCCTCCTCACCCCAGACGCCCAGCACGACCCGACCGCGGGCGCCAAGGTAGACGCGGCGGCGGCTCGTCGCGGCCGGCGAGATCCGGGGCCAGAAGGCAACGGGAGCCTGGAGCGCGGCCCGGTGCTGGCGGAGATGGCCCTCGAGGGGGAGCGAGCCCTGCCCCGCGGCCGGCGCCACGACAACCGCGGCGCGGTCGACGCCCGCCGCGACCAACGCCTTCATGGCTCCCAATGTCGTCGCGAGGGCAAGCCGCTCCGCGCCCTCGACCGCCGCCGGGGTAACGGGGTGGGCCTCCGCATGCCAGGTCGCGAACAAGTTCAGGCTCGGGGCGACGTGGTCGCCTCGCAGCAAGAGAAATGTCGGTGTAACGCCTTCTTTTTCAATGATTTCCCGGCCAAGATCCGCTGCGGCCGCGGCGAGGGTCTTCCGAGCGGCGGCGGCCGTCATCTGGGGGACGGTCTCCCGGGGAAGCGACAGAAGCTCCCGGAAGGATTCAAGATGGGCGGGAGCGTCGATGCGGAGCTGATCCAGGTCCACGGGAATCATGCGGTTTTCCACCCAAAACGGATCATGCAGGCGGCAGCATACCCCATCCATTCTATTGAAATGACTGGATTTGTCCTTGACACCCAATTTCGCGCGGGAGGACTATCGATTCGGAGGCGGCGCGTGGAAAACGCTCCGCCCCGGGATTTTGTGTGGAGGGGAGGGTCAGGGAATGGAAGGGAAGTTTCCGGACTGCCGAAAGTGCTCCGCGGGAGTTTTGATCCCACTTTCGGACTACGGCAGGGACGGCGCCCCGATAACCTACAAAGCCTGGGTCTGCACCAACCCCGCCTGCGGGTTCAACGTTCGCATCGACAACGGTGAAATCAGCCTAGGGCGATCGGTAGGTCCGTCGAGCAAGTAGCTCCGGCCGACGTCTCCCATCGAAACGTCCGATGAGGGGCGTGGCGACCATGATTCGAGCGATCATCTTCGATCTCGACAATACGCTGACCGACTTCATGAAGATGAAGCGGGCCTCGATCGACGCCGCCGTGGACGGCATGCTCGACGCCGGGCTCACGCTCCCGCGCGAGGAAGTGGCCACGCGGATTTACCAGGTGTACGACCGCGAGGGCATCGAGTACCAGCAGGTCTTCGACCGCTTCCTGAACGAGCAGCTCGGCCACATCGACTACAAGATCCTCTCGAGCGCGATTGTCGCGTACCGCCGCGCGCGCGACTCCTACCTGGTGCTCTATCCCCACGTCAACATCACGCTCGTCGAGCTCCTGAAGCGCGGATTGAAGCTCGCGGTCGTCTCCGACGCGCCCCGGCTTCAAGCCTGGACGCGGCTCGCGCACCTCCAGCTCCACCAATTCTTCGACACGATCGTGGCCTTCGAGGACACCGGGGAGCGAAAGCCGAGCCCGAAGCCGTTCGAGCGCGCGATCGACGTGCTCGGGATCGCCCCGAGCGAGGCGATCATGGTCGGCGACTGGCCCGAACGCGACGTCGTGGGCGCGGCCAAGGTCGGCATCAAGACCGCGTTCGCGCGCTACGGCGACACGTTCGGCACGGTCCACTCCGGCGCCGACTACGACTTGAACGACATTTACGAGCTTGTGGCGATCGTCGACCGGCTGAACGGAAGAGACTAGGGCGCGCCCGGCGTCAATGGTCTCCGTCGGCGTCGACATCGTCGAGGTGGGCCGCGTCAAGGCCGCGATCGACCGCTGGGGCGCGCGCTTCCTCGATCGCGTCTTTACTCAGGGCGAAATCGCCTACTGCCGCAGCAAGGTCCGTGAGGCCGAGTCGTTCGCCGTCCGGTTCGCCGCCAAGGAAGCGTTCGCGAAGGCGCTCAAGGTCGGCAAGGTCGCGATCTGGCGCGAGGTCGAGGTGGTCCGGAGCGAGGGGCCGCGCCCCACCGTGCTCCTCCACGGCGGCGCGAAATCGATGCTCGGCTCCCGCCAGGTCGACCTCTCCCTCTCCCACGCCGCGACGCACGCCATCGCGGTCGTCCTGATCGAAGACTGATCGTGCGCCGCCCTCCCACGACGACGCGCTTGGTGACGGCGGAGCAGATGGCGGATCTCGACCGCGCGGCGATCCAGGGCCGCGGGATTCCCGCGCTCCGCCTCATGGAGCGCGCTGGGAAGGAAGCGGCGCACGCGATCGCGGAGTGGTGGAAGTCGTCGGGGCTCTCGCGCCGGCCCAAGGCCGCCGGCCCCGTGGAACGGGGAAAGCGCCCGCCCGTGGCCCTTCCGGGCCTCGGCGCTGCTTCCGCCGGCCCCGTGCTGATTCTCTGCGGACGGGGGAACAACGGCGGCGACGGCCTCGAGGCGGCCCGCCAGCTCAAGGCGGCGGGATTCGTCGTGCGCGCGCTGGTCGCGAGCGACGAGGAGTCGCTCTCGGTGGACTCCCAAGCCAGCTACGAAGCATGCGTGAAGGGGCGCGTCCCGGTCACACTCCTCCCCGACCCGCGCGCGTGGGGTCCGGGGAGCGAGGCGGCCGACGCCATGGAGAGGGCGGCGTTCTTGGTGGACGCCCTGCTCGGAACCGGGAGCAAGGGGCGGCCCCGAGGAGCGGTGGCCGCAGCGATCGAGCTCGCGATGGCGAGCGGGAAGCCGATCGCGTCGATCGACCTTCCCTCCGGCGTGGACGGCTCGACCGGGCACGTCGAGAGCCCGGCGATCCGCGCCGATTTCACGGTGACGCTCGCGCTCGCGAAGGTGGGGCTCGCGCTAGAGCCCGGGCGAGAGCACGCGGGCGCGGTGGAAGTCGTGGACATCGGAATTCCGCCCGACCTCGTGGAGGCGACGCAGCCCAGCGTGCTCGTCGCGGGAGCGGCGTGGGCGCGCTCCCTCCTCCCTCATCGTCCCGCGGACGCCCATAAGGGATCGGTCGGGCGCGTGCTGGTCGTGGGCGGAAGCGCGGGGATGATCGGCGCCGTGGCCCTGGCGTCGGAATCGGCGCTCCGCGTGGGAGCCGGCTATACCGTGGCGGCGGTGCCGCGGAGCTGCGTCGACCCGCTCGAATCGCGGATCTCGGAAGTGGTGAAGCGCGGATGTGCCGAGACCGACGGCCGCTCGCTCGCCCGCGCCGCGCTCGACGCCATCCTCGTCGAGGCGATGAGGTCGGACGTGGTCGCGATCGGCCCCGGCCTGTCGCGGCACCCCGATACCGAAGACCTGGCGCGCGACCTCCTGGAGCGCGTCGAGGCGCCCATCGTGCTCGACGCCGACGGGTTGAACGCATTCGAGGGGAAATCGCTCCGGAGGACGCACGGGCCGCTGATCGTGACGCCGCACTACGGCGAGGCGGCGCGCCTCGTCGGGAGGCCGATCGGAGAAGTCGCGCGGGACCCGGCCGGATGGGCGCGCGCGTTCGCGGAGGCGAGCGGCGCGATCGTCTGCTTGAAGAGCGTCCCGATGGTCACGGCGGCGAAGGGGGAACCGGTGATTCTCAACTCGACCGGGAATCCCGGCATGGCGACCGCGGGCGCGGGGGACGTCCTGACCGGAACGATCGCGGGGCTTTTGGCGCAGGGGATGGATCCCGTCGAGGCCGCGGCGGTCGGCTGCTTGGTCCACGGCCTCGCGGGCGACATCGCGGCGCGCAGGCTGGGCCGGAGAGGGATGATCGCGGGGGACATCCGGGACGCGCTCCCGGCCGCGCTCGTCGCGCTGGAAAGCGGGGCCCTCGATGAATCATAACGCCGGGGAGGCGGGCCCTCGATGAATCCTAAGCCCACGGATCCGGAGGGGGAGCGCCCCAAGCGGAGCATCGGCTCGGGCCAGAGCCGCGCGGCCGCGAGCGCGAGGCTCCAAGCGGTGCGGATCGCGCTTTCCCACGAGCTGATCCGCGCTGGTCGGGTCTTGAGCCGGCGCGGAATGATCGTCGCGACCGAGGGGAACTTGAGCGCGCGCCTGACGCCGGACCGGATGGTGATCACGCGTCGCGGCCGACGCAAAGGGGAGCTCACCACGCGCGACTTCGTGGAGCTGGAGGTGCGCGAGACCGGAAGCTCGCCCGCGCGGCAGGCTGCCTCGACCGAGCACCGGATGCACGTGGCCGCGTACGCGGCGCGGGGCGACGTCGAAGCGCTCCTCCACGCGCACCCCGTCGCGCTCACGGCATTCGCGGCGCGCGGGACGGCACCCGATTTCTCCCGGTTCGACGAGGCCCGCGTGTTCCTGGGCCCGATCGGGTTCGTTCCGCACTATCCCTCGGGCAGCGAGGCGCTGGCCGAGGCGGTGGCACGCGCCCTCGAGACGCGGGAGCACCCGAATGTCCTGATCTTGGAGTTCCACGGCGCGCTCGCGGTCGGGACCGGCGTCGACGAGGCGCTCGCGAGGCTCGAGATCGCGGAGCATCTCGCCGCCACGTTGCTCTTAGCCGAGGGCCGGCGGTAGCCTATTCCCCGAGGATCTTGATCAAGACCCGCTTCGCGCGACGCCCGTCGAACTCGCCGTAGAAGATCTGCTCCCACGGTCCGAAATCGAGCTTCCCCTTCGTGATCGCCACGACCACCTCCCGACCCATGATCTGACGCTTATGGTGCGCGTCCGCGTTGTCCTCGCCGGT
This sequence comes from Candidatus Eisenbacteria bacterium, assembly GCA_005893305.1. Classification (NCBI taxonomy): domain Bacteria; phylum Candidatus Eiseniibacteriota; species Candidatus Eiseniibacteriota bacterium. Next base: position 75,323 of record VBOZ01000033.1, read on the forward strand.
CCGGTTGTGGTGATAGCGCTTGGGGCTCGCGTCGAACGGCGCCAGGTGCTCGAGCCACCGCTTGTAGTCCTCGTGGAGGCCCGGCTCGTCGTCGTTTACGAACACGCTCGCCGTGATGTGCATCGCGTTGACGAGGCAGAGCCCCTCCTGGATGCCGCTCTCGCGGATGGCCTCCTCCACCTCGGGGGTGATGTTCACGAAGTCCATCCGCGCGGGGATGTTGTACGTCAGCGTTTTCCGGAAGTTTTTCATGGTCTCTCCGTCATTCGAAAAGGTTCCCTGCGGTGGGCGGCGGCGCGACGCCGCGTCTGAGCCTGCTGCAACAGGGCGAGCGCCGCGAGGGTCTTGTGACACCACGCCACCGCCGCCTCCGACTGGCGCTCGACGTGCTCGAGGGAGAAGAGCCAAAATCGGAGGTTCGGATGGCGGTGCTTCCCTCGCGGCAGGTGATCTTGAAGCCTCCGTAGCTTTCGGAGGCGGTCCGTCTCATCCGCGAGAAGCTGCCGGATCCAGGCCTCCGGCGCATCCAGGAACTCGCGGTCCGCGAGGAAGAGCTTCAGGAGGAGCTCGTTTCGAGGCGGCGCGGAGCGCGGCGGCTCGCGGAGCCACCGATCGAGTGCTTGCCGTCCCTTG